>CALCGM010000090.1 GCA_937900985.1 uncultured Planctomycetaceae bacterium
AGACTTGGACCGCCGAGGCCTCGCTGCCGCCCAGGGGAATCTGCATGCGGAAGGCCGCATCGGCAGCGTGACGCAGGGGAGCCGTGACAAGAACCGCATCACCGCGGAGCTCGCCGGTGACAATCTCTCCTGTGGAGCCGAGCCCCGCGTAGTCAGCCAGGATGTTCCACACCTGATCCGGCAGGAACCCAAGGGCCAGCACACCAATCACCCGCTCTTGATCCAGGATGGGGCAGGTGACGAAGGCCACTGGTCGGCTGCCGCCATACGCTTGAAAGCCGGTCATCTCGGACTGCAGGAGGGTCCGTGAACGCTCAAAGCCTGCGGCCAGCTCCGACGACGCAAGCTGGCCAGAGAGGAGTGAGCGGCCTGCGGAGAGCATGGTGTCGTCGAGTGAAAACAGCACGCGTCCGTCGCGGTCGATGAGCAGCAGCTGCGTGTAGTCGAAGGCGCTGGCGGAATACTCGAGAAACTCTTCAAACTCGGTGGCAGCGGCCCTGAGACTGGTTGAGGCCGCAATGCCGGCCCCAGCTGCAGCGGCCGGCTCGACACCAATCGCAGAGAGCTGCTGTACCGCCCGGGCAAACGTGGGGCCACGGGCCAGGGCGGCACCGTCGCGGAGACGCTCCGCCGCATACCGCTCCATCGCGAGCGCCTTGTCGTCGGCGATCATTGCGAGCGTGCTGCGAACCGATGAGGAGAGGGCGTCGGAGGCGATCCTGGCGGTGACGGCGGTCAGCAGACCGCAGGGCACCAGCGCGATCACCAGAAACCAGAACAGCAGCCGACCGGCGATCGAACGTCGCAGCAGCCCGTGAGAGACAGCACTCATGCTCCGGGCCTCCCAGAGGAAGCCGGTGATTCAGCAGCCGAAACCGGCTTTGACCAGCGACGCCCCCACGACTGGTAGAGATCGCGGACAAACTGCTCCCAGTCGGCCCGGGATCGGGTGAGCGGAAACGGGACAGGCCGCACCGCCCGCTGGCTATCCCAGACGATCTCAAACTGCCCGTCCGGGAGGATCTTGCCGATGCGGACAGGCAGCCAGGCATGGTTGGTCTGACGGTCGATCGAGACGACGCCCTCCGGTGCCAGCATGCTCTGGCTCCTGAGGCTGCTGCGAACCTGAACCACGTCAGAGGTGCCCGCTTCTTCAACGGCCTGGGCCCAGAGCCGAACCCCGGTGTAGGCCGACGCGGCCACGGCGGAGGTGGTCCGCTGGCTGCCGTAGCGTGCCTTGAAGCTGCGCACAAAGTTTTGGTTGGTTGGGCTGTCGATGCTCTGGAAATAGTTCCAGGCGGCGTAGTCGCCCACCATGTCGCCCCGAGGCATCGTCTGGAGCTCATCTTCGGCGATGGAAAAGCTGATCACCGGCACATCTTCACTGCGGATACCGGCCTGCCGCAGACGGCGAAAAAAGGCCACCGCAGAGTCGCCGACCACGGCGCTGAGCACGACATCCGGTCGGGTTCGCACGATCTCCTGGACAAGCGGGTCGACCCGGTCGCTCCCAAACGGCACGTACAACTCACCGACGAGCT
Organism: uncultured Planctomycetaceae bacterium; assembly: GCA_937900985.1. Lineage (GTDB taxonomy): Bacteria > Planctomycetota > Planctomycetia > Pirellulales > UBA1268 > M30B53. The sequence continues at coordinate 1,542 of CALCGM010000090.1, forward strand.
CGGCCCCAAGACCACGGATCTGATCGCCAGCAATCGCATTCACGCACCGCGGCCAGATGTAGTCGGAGCCGACCAGCAGAAACCGTTTGGCATTCAGCGACGTTGAGGCCCACTGAACGGCCGGGATGATCTGCTGATTGGGAGCGGCTCCCACGTAGATCACGTTGGGTGACTGCTCGAGCCCCTCGTAGGCCATCGGGTAGACGAGGAGATGGTCTGCAGCCTCCACGACAGGCAGCACCGTTTTCCGGCTCGCAGATGTCCAGCATCCAAAAATCACATCGACCTTGCGGTCGTGGATCAGTTCCTGTGCTTTGCGGGCAAAGGTCGGCCAGTCTGAAGCGCCGTCGGCAATCACCCAGCGGATCGGTCGACCGAGAAGGCCGCCGGCCTGGTTGAGCTCCTCAAGTGCCAGCACCTCCGCGTCAACCATGGAGGTTTCGCTGATGGCCATCGGGCCGCTGAGCGAGTGCAGGATGCCCACCACGATCGGCTGACGGTCGAGCAGGAAGCGGTCAACGGTCCACCAGACTGTCGCCACCAAGGCCGCGATCGCCACGGCGGCCCCTGCGGCGGACCGCCAGCGGCGCAGCACTGACAGGGAGCCTGGGAGCCGGCTCACTGCCAAGGACGCGGCGGAGTGTCCCAGCTGTGCGGATTTGGAAGAGTGGGCCATGAATACTCGAAGAGTCGCTGCGGCGAACCAACGCTGGAAAAACACCCCCCAATCTTGGCTCATGAATGGACCGCTGCCGCCTCGAATGCGGTGGAAGAGAGCCTCAGACGGGCATTTTTGGAGGGGAAGGCACCTCCGGCAGGCCATTTTCTCTTTGTGATACCAGAAAACAGCGGGGAAAGTGGGGTTGTCACCCGATGGGACGAATGTGATGGATTTGCTGTTTTGAAGACGAGAAGGTAGTATTTCATGTCGAATCAGGGCTTCTACTGAAGGTTTCTCGCCAACAGGCATGCATTCTAACGAGTCGCATCGGAGTTATCCGATGCCTACTGATGGCGGTGGCGTTGCAATGACAAACCTTCAAAGAAGCGATGCCGCGGTCGACGACATCTCGCCGGGTGAGGCAAAACGTGGCTCTCCGAGTCCACTGCGTGCGGGAAATGGGCCAGTGAGCAGCAAGCAGGCAGCCGACCGAGGACGTGTCGCACTCGACAGAATTGTCGGAGTGTCTGCCTGGTCGAGGCAGCTTCGGTCTGACATTGCGAGGGTCGCTCGGCATTCCTCGAATGTTCTCATTCTTGGGCCGAGCGGCACGGGCAAAGAACTGATTGCGCGTGCGATTCACGCCAATGGCCCGAAAGCCGAGACGGCATTCATTCCTGTCGACTGTGCTGTGACCACGGGCACGCTCTTTGCGAGCCATATGTTCGGCCATGTGAAGGGGTCGTTCACCGGGGCAATCTCCTCGTCCTTAGGCTGCTTTCGGGCGGCTGACGGCGGGACCATTTTCCTCGACGAAATCGGGGAGATGGAGCCGGAGATCCAGTCGAAGCTGCTGCGAGTTCTGCAGCAGAGAACCGTCGTTCCCGTCGGTAGCCATGAAGAGGTGCCCGTCAACGTCCGCGTGTTAGCGGCGACAAACCGTTCTCTCCAGGCTGAGGTGGATGCGGGGCGGTTTCGTGAAGACCTCTTCTACCGTCTCAACGTCGTGGTGATCGAGACGATTCCGCTCAAGGATCGGCCGGAAGATATCCCGCTGATCGCTGGTCGCTACCTTTCCGAACTCTCGGCGCAGCACGGCATGCCCGACTGCGTGCTCTCAGACGGGGCGGTCGATCTCCTCCAGCAGTATGCCTGGCCTGGCAATGTGCGGGAGCTCCAAAACGTCATTGAGCGTGCGGTGATGTTCTCGTCGGGCGATGAGATCGAGCCAGATGCGTTCGCGTCACTGGGCACGTCCGGTGGTGTGACGAGCGGCGTCGATTTTTCGAAGCCGTCCGTCGAAGTTGAGCAGCCTCCCTCCGAGCTGGAGCTTGCTGCCAAGCGAGGGGTGGTGAGCCCGACGCTGCTCTCGGGCGTGTATCGCGTGCCGCAGCGGCCTCGCGTGGAGGAGCCGAGTCCCAGGCCGGCGGTCGCAGAGCCATACTCTCTCGATCGAGAAAACCTGCTGCCGCCGGTCTCGGCGGAAGGGGATTGGCCAACGCTGGCAGACGTTGAGCGGCTGCATCTCGAGCGAACGCTCGCTGCGACCATGAACAACAAGTCGGTTGCAGCCAAAATGCTCGGTGTCGACCGGTCTGTGCTGCGTCGCAAGCTGCAGCGTTATGGGCTGGAATCCGGAGACTAGGGTCTCCCGCAGGGCCGCCGCTTCTGGTGCCGCAGCCTCTGCGCTCTGGCGATTTCCGGCTATTGATGTCCAGCCGATCGGTTTCCGGGCTGCGGTGCAGCCGTCGCTCAGCCCGCCTTTGCCCGGAGGACAACGGGCTCTTCTTCGTCGGGAATCCGCAGTTTGATCGTGGGCGTTGCCGGACCGCGTCGTTCCTGGGAAAAGCCCCGCGTGCCCTTGGAAAGAAACGCCGACAGGTACGACGCAGGACCTTCGGGAAACTCTTTCCGGAGCGTCGCGAGCACGTCTTTCCACGCCAGGCCGTGGCGATAGATGATGCGGTATGCCGCCTTGAGTTCGTTGATTTCGGGCGTCGTGTGGCCGCTGCGACGAAGGCCAACGGTGTTGAGCCCCACGATACACCCACTGATCCCATCGACCATCATGTAGGGGGGCACGTCTTGCACGACCCGTGCATGCCCGCCCACCATCGCGAGGCGGCCGACGCGGCAGAACTGGTGGACGGCGACCCCCCCGGAAATGAAGGCCTTGTCTTCGATGGTCACGTGGCCGCCAAGCATCGAGCCGTTGGCAAAGATCACGTTGCTGCCGAGGACCACGTCGTGTCCGAGGTGGCCGCCGGCCATGATGTAGTTGTGATCGCCAACCTGGGTGGTGTTCTCAGGCTTCAGCCCGACGTGAATCGTCACGCCCTCACGGAAGACGTTGTGGTCGCCAATCTCGACCGAACCTGTCTCAGTCGGGCGGGCTGCATGCTGCGGTGCGCCACCAATCACGGAGTGTTCGCAAAACTCGTTGTGGCATCCGGCGCGGACTCCAGACCTGATCACGGCGCCCGTGCGGACCACGCTGTAGTCGCCGAGGCAGACGTCGCCTTCGATTCGGGCAAATGCCTCAACCTGCACGCCCACTCCGAGGCGGGCTTTGGAGTCCACGCAAGCCAGTGGATGGATGCTCACGGCACAGCCGCCTTCCATGGTGGATTGGGTGAAGAGAGGCAGGAGCTGCCAACGCCCTGCTCCTTCTTCGAATCAATAGGGAGGAATATCGGCTTGTCTTTTCGATCGATTCAATGTCAATTTTGAGGAGCACAGAAAGTACGCTGGTCGGACGCGTTGCTTCAAGGAAATCGGAGGAATGGACAAGATGGGAAATGAGGCAGGCTGTCCTGAGGACAGATACACGGCAGCCGAGAAGCTCAAGTCGGAAGGCAAACTTGCCGAAGCGGTCGCCGCACTGGAAGCGTTGGCTGCAGATGAGCCAGGCTTTACGCTCGCCTATTCAGCGATGTCGGCCTGGTGCACGCGGCTGGAGCGGCATGCGGAAGCGGTGCAGCATGCCAAACGGGTCTGCGAACTCGCTCCCAACGACCCCTTTAGTTTTACGGCGCTCTCGGTTGCCTGCATGCGGGCAGGCATGATCCCGGAGGCAGAAGACGCCCTCGCTCGGTCGCGGGTGCTGCAGGGCTAGCTGTCCGTGGGAAAAGCCATTCATGGCCTTTTTCCACTCAAGCGACGCCCCCCAAAGCCAAGGTATTTGGGGGTCGCCGCATCCTGCGGCGGCAGACCGATTCCGCAGTCTGCGAGCAGACCAAGGCTGGTGAGCCCTCAGGCCCCGATTGGGGCTGCGAGGGCCGCTTCCAGCTGCTCGAGCCGCGCCCGGTCGGAGCGGGAAAGCCGTGCCGGCTCAAGTCCGAGCTTTTTGGCCTGCTCAAGCGAGCGGCGGGCTGCGGCCACCTGCTGCCCGGCCAGCTGGGCCTGAGCAAGGTGGAGGTATTTCGCTGCGGTCGGGGCGAGGACGGCCTCCTCGAGATCTTCGACAGATTTTTCGGCTTCGCCCCTCACCAGCAACACCAACCCTCGCGTGTCGAGCAGGTCGGGGTGCGGGCCGAGTTCGCTGATCGCCGACTCGATCAGCGACGTTGCCTCGTCGATCGTGTCAGGCTTGGCGAGGTGGAAGGCCAGGTTGTTGGCGACAATCGCCTTTTGGGTGACGGCCAGGTCGTCGCGGGCCATCAGGTCGCGGTAGATCGCCTCTACCTCGGCGGACCGCCCTTCGAGATCGCGCAACTCCGCCTCCAGCAGGGCGAGCGTGACCGATCCGGGGTCGACCCTGCGGGCTTTCGTAAACCAGCCATCGAGCCGGGCCGCGGTTGCTTCGCTCGGAGACGCTCCTCCTTCATTCCGCGCAATGATCACGCCCGATTGAAGAACCCGCTCCAGCGGAAGCTGATCCCAGGCCGCATCAATCAGGTCGAGCGCCTCGCCAGTCTGCTGCTGCCGGCCGAGAAACTCTGCCCGGCCGAGGACGCCGTCGACGCTGCGAGCCGCGAAGTCTTGCCAGAGCTGGTCGGCCGCCTTGGCGAATCCAAGATCTTCCATGAGCATGGCCGTGTTTCGCAGTTCACCGAGTCGCTCGTCTGGAAGGGTTTCCGTCGGCATGAGCCCTTTCGCCGCCTCGACAGCGGTCTCTCGGTCGTCCTGGGCGACTGCCAGCTTGGCGGTCAGGGCGAGCGTGATCGGGGCGTCGGCAGCCTGCTGTTCAAGGCGGTCGAGCCACATGCTCGCGGTGGTCAGTTCGTCGTGGGTGATCAGCTTTTCAATTAAGGCGGCAAACACCAGCGGTGGAGGGTTTGAGGTGCCGAGCAGCGAAACATAGGCGGTGCGGGCCTCGTCCCAGCGGCCGAGTTTCTCAAGCAGCTGGGCCTCCAAAAGTTTCTGCTGGATGGAAAGCGGCTGCAGATCTTCAAGGTCATCGAGTCGCTCGATTGCCTGTCGCCAGCAGGCGGGCTCCAGACGTGCTGCGAGCAGGCGAATCTGCAGAGCGATGTCATCGGCGCTCAGGCCACCGCGGCCCTCGCTGCGATTGTCGTCGATCAAGGCTATGGCCTGCTCCAGCTCGCGGTAGGTTCCGCGGTCGGCGAGCAGCTCGGCCAGTGTCCGTCGGGCCCACAGCTTCACAGGGCGGTCGCTGTTCTTTTGCGTTGAGGCCTTCACGATCGTCTGCAGCTCTTCCTCGGCGTCGTCGAGCCGGCCGCGGCGGATCAGAAACGACGCCAAGGCCTGCCCTGCCTGGATCGCATCCCCGTCTGTTGCCGTGGTGGCCTGCCGGAGGGTCTCCTCGGCTTGCTCGTAGCGGCCGAGCAGCTCGTCGCCCTGGGCTGCCACCAGTTCCCGGTCGGGAGACGCCAAGGCGGCCTTGGCTTTTTCGAGCGTTGCCGCGGCCTCGTCGGTCTTCCCATCGGCAGCCTGCAGCGACACCACCGCGAGCCAGGCGGAAGCTTCTGTCGGGGCGAGCTCAACGGCACGCTGATAGAGCGAAATCGCCCGAGCCGTGTCGCCCGACTGCATCAGCAGCTGCCCCAGCCAGGTGAGGTCAGACACGTTGTCACTGGTGTCGGTGACGGCGGTTTCAGCGATCGCAACAGCCTCATCGAAGTTGCCGCTGCGAAACTGAATGTCGGCGGTGATCCGCTCAAGGCCCTGCATGTCTTCCGGCCGGAGCAGCGCCATCGCTTCCTCGGCTTCGTCGATGCGGTTGGCCGCGTGCAGCAGCGAGACCATGCGGCGGATGATGAGGGTGTTGCCTGGGGCAAGTCGCGCGGCCTGCTTCAGGCGGTCGATCGCGGTGTCGAGATCCCGCTCGGCAAGGGCCACATCCGCAAACCGAAGCTGGACCTCCGCCCAGTTCTGTCGGTCGGTTTCGGCTTCGATCAACAGGGCTCTGATCTTCAGCAACGCGTCGCGTGCCGTTGTGTCGAGCGCTGCTTCCACGCCTGTTTCAGCCCGGGCTGCCGCAGCCAAGCGGGTTTCCAGCATCAGGGTGGCCGCCTCGGCAACCTTGGCCTCCGCGCTGTCGTCGCCCGCGAGCCGCGCAATCGAGCGACTCGCTTCCCGCGCTCGCTCAAGGTCGCTTTGCTGTTCGGCAAGCCGAAACAGGGCGTCCCAAGTGGCAAGGCTGTCGGGGGTTCGCTCCAGGAAGCCGCGGTAAGCCCGCTGGGCGTCGTCTGGTCGACCGATCGCCCCATAGGCTGAGGCAATGGCGTTGATGACGGCCGGCTGCTCCACCGTCGGCAGTTCGGAGGCCCGTGCCTCGAGATCAGCAAGCGTGGCGGCGCCGCTGTCGGCGGTGTCGCGGGCGGCAACGCTGGCCTCGAGCGTCATCACGGTAGCGGTTTTCCGAGACTCTTCCGGCGCCTCCTCAAGAATCGCTTTCGCGGCATCGACTCCTTCAAAACGGAGCGCCAGCGTGAGCAGGGCACCGAGCAGCGGCTGGCTTGCGGGATCTCGGCTGAGCGCCTCGCGGAGCGAGGAAACCGCGGCGCTGCCCTGCTCTTTGCGAACCATGATGTCTGCTCGAAGAATCGCTATCTGCGCATCGTTGATCCGCGGAGACGCGGCGAGCAGATCGACCAGCGCGTCGACGTCGGCCCATGACCGCTCGGCGGATGGCTTTGTCAGCTGCCGGTCGATCCGCAGCTGAAGAAGCGGATTCCACAGCTGAGGAAAGGCCGAAACGTCATCCGGCGCCATCGCGTTGAAGATCACCTCATACTCCGCAAGGGCCTGTTCCTTGCGGCCCGAAGCGGACAGGGCCGCGGCAGCCCCGATGCGGGCGGCGACCGAGTTGGGGTCGTCGCTGAGCACCCGCTGATTCGCTTCAAGCTGGCGGTCGAACTGGCCAAGTTTTTCGTAGCACTGGCCCAGGTAGAGGTCGATCTGCCGGGTGGTGTCGGAGTTTGGGTTGGCCTGGGGCCTGACCTCTTCAAGCAGCCGCTGGGCTTCCAGCCACTGCTGTTGGGCCATATACACGCGAGCCTTCAGCAGGCCCACCGCAGGATTCGAGCCTCCCGTCAGTTTCGTCAGCTGCTCAACGGTCGTTTCACCGCCGGCGACATCGCCACGCTGCAGCTGGGTGTCGGCGAGCATCATCAGCAGGGCCACCTGGCCAGGCATCCGTTCGAGACCTTGCTCCAGCAGGGCGATCGCCTGCTCACGGTCGCCCTGCCGCAGGGCGAGGATGGCTTCCGCCCGCACCACCCGCTCCTCGTTGGGAAAGAGTTCGGCAGCCTTCGTGGCAGCTGCCTGGGCATCAGCAAAGGCCTGCTGGGCGAGCTTCAGCTCAAACTCCGCCAGCAGTGTTTCGAGGTCGTCCGGGGCAACTTCCACGGCTCTGCGGACATCTTCGGCAGCGGCCGCCATGTCGCCCCGCTGGGCGTGCCAGCCTCGCATGGCCAGCCACGCGCGGGCATCATCGGCGTTCACCGTGACCAGCCGATCGAGGACAGCGTCGGCCTCGCTGGTTGCCCGGAGCTCGTCGTCGAGCAGGGCTGCCAGCAGAATGTAGGCGTCGGTGTTGCCCTTGGTGGCTTCGTCGGCCGGGACGGCGAAGCCTCGCGCGGATCGGTCGTAGCCAAGTCGCTCCGCCAGCACGTCGGCGGCCTCATCGAACCGACCCGTTCCCATCAGGGCACGCGCCAGCAGCACATCGATCTCACCAGCCGACATCAGCCGCTTGGAGTCGTCAGCATCGCCACCGTCTTCCCCCGATCCGGTGGCGTTGCCGGCTTCCCCGCCCCCGTCGGGCGACGAGACGCGTTCACGGAGCACAATCAGGTGCTCTCGGGCATCACCAGGACGGTCGATGAAGATTTGAAACTGGGCCAGCCGCTGTCGCAGATAGAAGTTGTCGGGGTCCTGACGAACGGCTGTTTCCAGAGCCGAATAGGCCCGCGAGAACTCCGCCCTGCCCGCGCCGGGGGCCTCGGCGGCCTCCAGCACGAGTTCCGCAAACATCCCGTAGGCCCGGGCGTCGTCTGGCCGCATGCCAACGTAGCGGGAGAGGAGCTGGAGCGCCTCCCCTTTCTCGCCAGACGCAATCGCCGCTTCGGCACGGGTGAGCAGCGACCCGGCGTTGCGAGACACCTGCCAGCGGTTCAAGGCAAAAATGCCACCGCCTCCAAGCACCAGCACGACAAAAAGAATCACCACAAACTTGACGTTGATCTGCCGCATGCGATCTCACCAGCAAAGTGTGTTCACGACGGATTCTCACCACCCTCGCAGCCCCCATTATGCCGTAAACCGGTGCGAAGTGGCACCGATCTGACGGTGCAAACCATAACGATTGAAGCGATTGCACCGGTTCGGCCGATACTTCCGGTGAGGAAGTCTGATAGGCCCTGGTGGCACGCGTCGCGGTTGTGGACGACCGCGGACAGGCCTGCCGAGCCCGGCTCATGTTGGAAAAACACCTATGACCAACCGCTTTCGATTCGCTGTTCGTTCGCGGGAAATCACCGTTCCCGCAGGTGCCTTGCTGCTCACGGCTGCCGTGGCGGGCCTCGTCGCAAGCCCGGCGAGCGGGCAGACATCCCGCCAACGCGGTGAATCTGGGCGATCGTCGCAGGTGCAGGTCGCCTATGCGGAAAACCCGAGCGACGGGACCGTCGCCCGCGGAACCGTGCACCGCGACTCGCAGGTCGTGCCCGCTGCCGCTCACATGCTCCACAAACGCCAGCACGTGTGTCCCAAAGGCGGCTGCGGCCCCGGCGGCACGTGCCAGGGGACCTGTGTCGTCAGACCCGGTCGCTTCGGCTACTACGCCACCCAGTGGCGAGCCTGGCCCGGCGATGCGGGTGTTCAGCAGACGAGCCTGCAGCAGATGACGCCCGTCTCGCCACCGGCATCGGCGATTCCCTCGGTGGATGAAGAGGCGTTGATGCCCAGCAGCC
>CALCGM010000091.1 GCA_937900985.1 uncultured Planctomycetaceae bacterium
CCGGTCAGAGGCTGTGAATATCGATCGCGGGCAGTTCGTCGGGCGCGGCTTGAAATCGGTTTTGCGCAGGAAACCCCCCTAGCGAGGTTTGCCAGGCCAACGTTACTGAGCTGGCGTCCACTGCCGCAGCTGTGCATGCACCTGGGCGACGCGTCCCATGTAGTGGTCCATCGAGTAGCGACCGGCTGCGAGGCTGATGTGCTGCTTGGCAGCGTCTGCATCGCCCGTCGCTTCGGCGAAGAGGCCGAGATAGAGGTGCGCGTAGCAGAGTCGGTTTCGCTTGCCTGCCTCATCACCCGCTTCGGCGGCTGCCAGAATCTCTTCCGGACTCCCCTCGCCTCGGTAGTAGGCGATGATCTCCTTCATCGGCACGCGTCGATCGGGCCCCACCGGCAGCATCGCTTCCCGCGCCGCCTCAAGCCCCTCCAGACGAGCCACACAGGCAAAGTGCCAGGCAGGGTTTTCCACGTCGTTGGGATTCACCGTGCGGTGTGACTCAAACTGCTCCCGGCCATCCTGAAAGCGGTCGGCGTAGTAGAGCGAGAGCCCCCGCTGCCAGAGTTCTGGCTCAGCCGTCGGATCGAGCTTGATCAGCGCATCAAACCGCTCCGACGACTCCACCGGCTTGGCTGCAAAGAAGAGTTCCACCCCTTCTTGAAACAGCTCACTCGGCGACTCCGCTGCGGCCTGCATCACCATCGCCATCACTCCCACTCCAGCCAGCAGGCATCTCCAGCCCATGCGATCTCTCCCATATTCGTGTTGAGCGGCCTCCGCTCCCCACCGCATGCCGGTCGTCGACACACGGCCCCTCGCGGCGCTGGCTGCATCGCCATCCCACCGGAAGCCCCAGTGTATGCTCGCCGCTGATCGGGAGGCGACTGACCGGAGGCATCACATGACGCGATCGCTGCGATTGACACCCGGGCCTATCGCCTCAGCGACGGCGACACCTCGTGGGAGCCGCTCGGCGTGGTCGTCGACGGCGGCTTCTGGCCGATGCAGGAGCCTCAGCAGCTCGCCAACGGCAACTGGATCATGGCGGGCTTTCGGGTGGGGGGCGGCAATCCGGCGGCGGTCGCGATCAGCGATGGCGACGATCTCCTCCGCTGGCAGCTCATCCCGCTTCCCAAGGAGGTTGACGGCATGTGGGGTGAGTCGACGGTGCTGCTTGATCAGCAACAAACAGCCGTCACCAACATCGCCCGCTGGGGCGAACGCCCACTCGCTCTGACGGCACACAGCGGCGACAGTGGCCTCTCCTGGTCAGCATCGCAGCCGAGCAATCTCCCGATGGTCACGAGCAAGCCCTACGCCGGCCGACTCTCCACCGGCGAGCCCTACCTGATCGCCACCACCACCGCCGACAGCGGCAACCGCCGCTCACCGCTGACCATTGCGATAGGGCCGCCGGGCGGCAACAGCTTTGAGCAGGTGTTTGTGATCCGCCATGCCGAGCATGATGGCCCGGGGGAATCTCACCCCAAGGCCTCGCTTGCCTACCCCTATGCGATCGAGCATGACGGCCGGCTCTACGTCGGCTATTCCAACAACGGTGGCCTCGTCGGTCGCGTGGGCCAAGGCCGTGAACTGGCCAACAACAACTCAGCCGAGCTCGCCGTCATTCCGCTCGCTTCCCTGCGAAACGCGGCTGCGAACTGATCCAATGGCCAGCTCGCATTGAAGCGGCTTCCCCCAGCGGACTACGCTCTATAACGCAGAAGCGTTGTCAGTGCCGCATCGCGGGCCGCGATGGCCCCACGGAGTTTTCTCAATGCCACTCGCCAAACACCTTTCCCGCAGGCGGCTTCTCCAGGTGCAGGGGGCAACGCTCGCCCTGCCGTTTCTGCCGTCACTCGGCCGAGCAGCCGAGGCTGCGGCCGCCGCGCCGAGCAAGAAACTGGCGCTCGTCTACCTGCCCAACGGCATCGTCCGGCGATGTTTCTTCCCGGGAGAGGAACAGGCTGAGATCCCGGACTTCATCGGCGGCTTCGATGCCGACAAGGTGAAGGCCCAGCGGCAGTATGCCCGCGAACCAGGCGTCAGCCCGATTGAGCTCACCTCCACCATGCAGCCGCTGGCAGACGTGAAGGATGAGCTGACCCTGATCACCGGCCTCGACCGCACCTACAAGCACGGCCAAGACGTCCACGCGCAAGGAGCCTCCTGCTATCTCACCAGCCTCTCCCCAGAGCAGGCCGAGCGGCAGGGCATCGCCCACCCCAATGGCCGCACGCTCGACCAGATCATTGGCGATGTCGCGGGCCAGTCGACGGTCTTCAACACGCTGGAGATCAGCTGCAACGGCTTCACTGCCGGCAAGGAGCCGATCGAGTTTGACAACATCTCCTGGTATGGCCCGGGCCGCATCGCCCCGTCGATTCGCGAGCCGCGCAAGCTCTACGACCGGCTCTTTCTCCGCGAGAGCTATCGCGACCATGTTGCCGACGTGACCGATCTTGTGCTGGCCGACGCCAAGTCACTCTCTGCCCGGCTCGCGCCAGCTGATCGTCACACGCTGGGCGAGTTCATGGAGATGCTCCGCGGCATCGAACTTCGTGTGGAGAAGATGGAACGGATGATGGCGGAAACCGAGGTGGGCGCGCCGCTAGCCGAGCGGCTGCCACGCGGCGAATACATCCGCCTGCAGATGGACCTGATGCTGACCGCCTTCCGCATGGGGATCACCAATGTCTGCACCTTCATGCTCGGCCCTGAGCGGTGGGATGCCACGCTGATGTATGAGGGCGTGTTTGACCAGCCCGTGCAGCACCACAACATGACCCACAACCAGAAGGGCGACGGCTACAAGGAGCTGCAGAAGATCGACCTGTTCCACATGGAGCAGTACGCCTACCTCATCCGCCGCATGCGGGAGCTCAAAGAGTTTGACGGCAGCAGCATGCTCGACAACTCGATCGCCGCCTTTGGGGCAGGCCTTGGCGACGGGGCCACGCACCAATACTACGACCTGCCCACGATGGTGGCCGGCCGTGCCGGCGGGCAACTGCGTCAGGGCCGCTTCATTCGCATGCCCAGCGGCACGCTCAACTCCAATCTCTGGCTGACATACGCCCGGCTGATGGGCCTCGACATCGAGTCGTATGCCGACAGCACCGGCGTGATCTCTGAGCTGTGGGCGTAGCGAATGCCAGGTCAGATCACCACGCGCGTTCCGCAGACAGCCGGCCGCTCGACGTTCGGCCCAGCACTCCGCTCCGCGGCCACGTGCTTTGCCGCCGGCGTGCTGCTGTGTCTCTGGCAGTGTGTCACAACGTTGCCCATGACAACGGCCGCAGAGCCGCCTGCAGTGGAGGCAGCCACCCTCGCGGTCTTTGCAACGACCTGCATCGACTGCCACACCGCTGCCGACGCCAGCGGTGGCGTGAACGTGGAAGCCATGCTTGAGGCCAATGCCCTGTCGTCGGATGCCGCGTTGCTCGAACGGCTGCTCGATGTCATCGAATCTCGCGGAATGCCGCCAGACGACGTCGACCCTCTCGACAACACCACCCGCGATGCCGTGCTCGCCGAACTCCACTCGCGGCTGGAAACAGCGACGGCAGACGCCACTCCCCCACCGGTGCCGGTCAGCCGGCTTAACCGCTTTCAATACAACAACACCGTCCGCGACCTCTTCCAGCTCGACCGCAACATTTTCCCCCTCCCGGAGAAGCTGCTCACGCGTCACGACACCGCCCTCGCTCAGACGCTTTCAGCCGGAGCGGATGCCCAGCTTCCTGATGTGCTGCAGGTCTCCTGTGATGCGGTTGCGGCTGCCCCGGGGCTCGAAGGCGTGCGGCCCTTCCCCAAAGACCTCCGCGCGAGCCATGGCTACGACAACCAGTCTGACAAGCTGACGCTCTCGCCACTGTTGCTCGACAGCTTTCTGCACCTGAGCGTGTCGATTCTGGAAAGCCCCGACTTCACAGCCGACTCCGTCGGCATCTGGCAGGCCTTTTTTGCCGCACCACCAGACAACACCTCCCCTGAGGAAGCGATCCGCAGCCGGCTGGCCACGTTCCTCCCGCTCGCGTTTCGCCGCCCCGTCAGCGACGACGTGCTCAGCCGCTACACGGCCTACACCCTTGCCAAGCTTGAATCGGAGCAGGACTTCACGGCCGCCATGAAGAAGGTGGCTGCCGCAGTTCTCTCCTCTCCGTTGTTTCTCTATCGCACGCCGCCGGCCACGCCTGCCGACGAGCCCTTTGCCCTCGCCGAGCGACTCACCTACAGCCTCTGGGGCAGCTGCCCAGACCGCGAGCTGATCGATCTGGCAGCCGACGGCTCGCTGACTGAGCCCGCGATCCTCGCAACACAGGTGGAGCGAATGCTCGCCGACCCGCGAATCGAGCGGTTTCTCGACGCCTTCCCCGCGCAGTGGATGCAGCTGGAAAACATCCTCGCCGCCACACCGGATCCGAGTCTCAGCCGGATCTACTCTCTCGATCCCAAGCGGCCGGCCGGCACACAGATGGTGCTCGAGCCGTTGCTGCTGTTTGAAGCGGTGCTGCTGGAGAACCGGCCACTCGCCGAACTGATCACTCCCACGTTTAGTTATCGCAGTGCGTTTCTGGATGCCTGGTATACGACATCCCTGCAGCCACCACCGCTCGATGCCGACGCGGTGGACGGCGATCGTGAAAAGGCCCGAGCCGCTGCACAGGAGCAGTTCGACAACCACATCCGTGGCCTCCTTGAGGAGCAGACCTTTCGCCGCGTGTCGCTTGAGGATCCTCGCTACGGCGGCATCCTGACCAACGCCGCGATGCTCACGATGACCTCAGGCCCGAAACGAACCCATCCGGTGGCTCGCGGCGTGTGGGTGATCGAGGTGCTCTTCAACGATCCGCCGCCCCCACCGCCAAACGACGTGCCTCCGCTCGATGAAGATGCCGGCGATGCCAGCCTGACGATCCGCGAGCGGTTTGCGGCCCATCGCGAGAATCCCTCCTGCGCCGGCTGCCACTCCCGCCTCGATCCCCTCGGCTTCGCATTGGAAAACTACGACATCACGGGACGCTGGCGAGACACCTACACCAACGGCCGTGACGTGGATGCTGCCGGCGTGTTGCGGCAGGCGCACCCCTTTGACGAGGCGGTCGGCTTCAAAGCCGCCCTTCTCCAAGAGCAGCGACCAATCGCCCGCGGCCTCACTGAGCATCTCCTCCGCTACGCCCTCGGCCAAGAACTCACGCCTGCCGACCGCATCGCCGTCGAAGCGATCGTCGCTGCCACGAGCGAACACGGCTACCGGCTCAAAGACCTGCTCCGCAGCGTGCTGCTGAGCCCCCGCTTTCGCGACTTTCACTACTAAGCTTTCGCGATGAAGCATCAGCCACCCGTGACCGCTGGCTCAGGCGGGCTCAACACCAGCCGAAACCCAAAGCTCGCCCCGCGGGCGGTGGGCTTCCGCCAGCCGCGGAGGGTTGGCCGGTGAAAACGTGCTGGGTAGGCCCAGCTGCCGCCGCGACACACCCGAAACGCACCCGTGCTGGGCCCTTGAGGATCGCGGACGCTCCCCGCCGGATAGGCGGCATACCAGTCGCTGCACCACTCCCACACATTCCCACGCATGT
>CALCGM010000092.1 GCA_937900985.1 uncultured Planctomycetaceae bacterium
TGGCCGAGGTGAGCGTCCGGAGGGACAGCCCCGGGCTCACCCCGAGCGACCCACCGCCCCCCCAGCCGGCAGCATTTGGGGGACCTTTCTTTGGCCTCGCGTCGCCTCGCCGCGTAGCATGGGTCACAATAGTGGTGGAGACGGATCGAAATGCGTGGTCTGGGAGGCTGAGGGCGTGATGGGCGTGAAGAAAGTGCTGGCATTGGTGCTCGGCGGTGGCCGGGGCACACGGCTTTTTCCCCTCACCCGCGACCGTTCCAAACCAGCCGTCCCGCTGGCTGGAAAATACCGCATTATCGACGTGCCGCTCTCCAACTGCATCAACAGTGGTGTGCAGCGGATCTACGTGCTCACGCAGTTCAACTCGGTGAGCCTCCACCGCCATATTCGGCGAACGTACTCGTTCGATCATTTTAGTGGCGGTTTTGTGGAGATTTTGGCGGCCCAGCAGACGCTCGGCACGTCTACCTGGTATCAGGGCACGGCTGATGCGGTGCGGCAGCATCTCCGGCTGCTGCAGCAGCCCGACGTGGAGCATGTGCTCATTCTTTCGGGCGACCAGCTCTATCGCATGAACTACGCCGACATGCTCTCCACGCATGTCGCCTCGGGGGCGGATGTGACGATTGCCGGCATCCCTGTCGGTCGCGATGCCGCCTCAGCCCTGGGGATCATGCGGCTTGACGAGACAGGCCGCGTTGAGGGTTTCCTCGAAAAGCCGCAGACAAACGAAGAGGCCGACATGGTGAAGACCGATCCTGCGTGGATCGATCGACACGGCGTTCCCTCAAAGGGCCGCGACCTCGTGGCCAGCATGGGGATCTACCTCTTCAATCGCGACTGTCTGGTCGACCTGCTGATGAAGACCGACTATCAGGACTTCGGCAAAGAGGTGTTTCCGGCCGCGATTCGGGCGAAGAACGTGCAGCTGCACCTGTTCGACGACTACTGGGAAGATATCGGCACGATTCGGTCGTACTACCAGTGCAACATCGACCTGGCGAGCCCGGAACCGCCGTTCGTGCTCGCCAATGCGCACGCGCCGATCTATTCGCGTGCCCGCTTCCTGCCTCCCTCGCGGATCGACGGAGCGAGCATTCGGAAAAGCCTGATCTCGGATGGCTGCCTGATCGGCAAGGGTGCCGTGATCGAGAACAGCGTCATCGGTCTTCGCTGCCGGATCGGCAACGATGTCGTGATCCGCAACTCCGTGATCCTCGGCAACGACTTCTACGACGATGGCGTTGGGATTGGCGACGGGGCGATCATTGAGCATGCGATCGTCGACAAGAACGTGCAGATCGGCTCACGGGCACGGATCGTCAACGAACACGGCTGGGAAACCACGGCCGAGAGTGACACGTTCATGGTCCGCGACGGCGTGGCCATCGTTCCCAAGAATGCGACGATTGCCGATGGCTGGCAGCCAGAGCCGAGTCTTTCATCACTCGGCACGGCCTAGCAGACTGTGAAACACGTCTGCCGCCGCAGGATGCGGCGACCGGCGATGCCCAAGAAACCTCGGCTTTGTGGGGCGTCGCCTGAGTGGCAAAAGGCCATGGTTGGCTATTCTTCCCACCGTCAGCGAGCCGTCGTGCCGCGTGATGTGTCTGAACCGCCGCGACCCCAAGGTGCCTAGTCGGTCAGGCGTCGCCAGGAGAGTTCCTCCTGCTCGGCTTCGATCTCGACCTCAGCGCTGGTGGTGACCACGGCTCCGTCGGTTTCTTGATCGGTCACCGACGCCACCAGGACACTCGCGTCGCCTGCGTCGGTGCCGCTGGCCTCCGGCAGTTCCCCAACTGCCTCACCAGCCTTCCCGTCCACCTGGACGACCTGCGGCCAGACGAGGGGCGCGTTTCGCAACGGACGCGTGCCCCCAGAGCGTGCGCAGAAGTCGTTCTGCGTGACCGAACCGTTGGGAACCGGGCCTGAGTAGTCGTATGGACTCGGGCAGATCGTGCATCCCGTGGCCGCCAGGAGCCCCACCATCGCGAGCACGCTTCGCTGCCCGCCCGCTGCTCTCGCAAGGCTGTTCACCGGCCGGCCTCCCTCTGCCTCATGCGGCTGTTCCCCACCCCAGAGAACACTCACAGGTGATCGGACCTGCGGAATCGATGCCTTGAGAAAAACCGCTCCAGGCTGCCC
>CALCGM010000093.1 GCA_937900985.1 uncultured Planctomycetaceae bacterium
CCTCAGCCGCTCCAAGACGATCGTGGCATCGATCCTCTTGCCGGAGTCGTGGAGATCCTGCAGGTGCTCGAAAAGCAGCCGATGAGCGTCGTCGTGGAAATCGTCGCTGCGAACAAGAAGGGCCACGTCGTCGCAGACGTCTGGCTTGAGGAGCACGCTGCCAAGCACCGCCCGCTCGGCTTCTGTGCTGACTGGTTGTTCGCGGAGAAAGGCAAACTCCGATTCCTCGGAATCTCGATCCCGCCGCCGCCAACGGCCTCGGCCATTTCCGTCGGCGTTGCTGCCGCCACCTCCGGTGGCTGCCTTGATGGCCACGTTGCCCTCCTGGCGCGGACGCCTGACTTCGCAGACTGTGAAACACGTCTGCCGCCGCAGGATGCGGCGACCGGCGACCCCCCAAAACTCGGCTTCTTGGGGCGTCGCTTCAGTGGAAAAAGGCCATGGATGGCTTTTCCCACCAGATAGTTAGCTGGACGCGGCTGCCTCGCTGCTCGACGGCACCACCCACACCTTGAGATCGCCCTCGGCGTCGGGAGCAAGCCTCACCTTGACCGTGTAGAGGCCAACTTCCTTCAGCGGCCCCAGCAGAATGATCTGATCGGGGCTGACCGTGAGGTCCTGCTGCTTGAGCGACCGTGAAATCTCGGGGGAGCCCACGGAGCCGTAGAGGTGGCCTTCGTCGTTGGCATTGGCTTCGATGGTCACGCTCGTGCGAGCCAGTTCGCTCAAAACGGCCCGCAGGCTTGCCATCCGCTGGCGAGCGATTTCATCGAGCTTGGCCCGGTGCTTCTCCACCATCCGCTTGTGATGATCGGTGGCGATCGTCGCCAGGCCCTGCGGAAGCAGGTAGTTGAGCGCAAAGCCTCGCTTCACCTCAACGACGTCCCCCTGCTTGCCAAGGTGCTCCACGCTCTGGATCAGCAGAAGCTCGACACCGCCACGCGGGCCTCGGGGCAGCTGCAGGCCAGCCTTCTGCCGCGTTCGTCGCTTAGAACGAGGCGTGTTGGATGCGGCCTTGCCGGCCTTGGCCTCTGTTGCCGGTGCTTCAGCCTGCGGGGCTTCGCTCACAGCTGCGTCGGATTCGCTCATCATTTTCTTCTCCTTGTACTCCGTTGTTCCGTCTGTTGGCTGGGTATGTCGTGTGTGTGGTCTGCGACGATCAAAACGGGATGTCGTCATCTCCGCCGAAGGAACCGTCGCCTGCCGGTGAACTGCCGGCTCCCTCATAGGCCTGGCCAGAGCCGTCTCCATCATCTCCATCGCCTTGCCGACCGCCGGCAGGACGAGGCCCGCGGCCACGGCCCCCTTCGCCTCGAGAACTCAGCAGCTGCATGCGTTCGCACACTACCCTCAGCTTCGAGTTTTTCTTGCCGTCCTTTTCCCAGGTGTCGAGTTTCAGCCGCCCTTCGATCAACAGGGGCGAACCCTTGGTGACATACTCACCAGCCACTTCAGCCGTTCGGCCCCAGAGCGTGACATCCACGAATGTGGTTTCCTCAACCCACTCGCCGGACGCGTTCTTGCGGCGATCGTTGACCGCCAGGCCGATGTCGGTGACTGCCGTGCCAGACGAAATGTAGCGAAGCTCTGGGTCGCGTGTCACGTTCCCCACGAGGATCACCCTGTTGAAACTGGCCATCTCGACACTCCTTCTTCTTGCGGATTGTTGAACATGCGTTCACGAATCGTAGCGTGGCGGCGTGTTGCCCGCAAGTGTTTTTTGTGAACGCGTGTTCACGCCTCGGCGGGAGCCTCTGTCTCGCTTTCGCTGATGTGCTGCATGATCGCATCGGCGATGCGGGCATCCAGTTTGAGCACCAGTTGTCGCAGAATCTCATCGCTGAGCTGACACTGCCGCTCCAGTTGAGCGATGCCCGGCCCTTCCATGCGGAAGTATGTCAGCCAGTAGACGCCCTTCTTGAAGCCACGAATGGGGTAGGCCAGCTTTCGCTCGTCCCACACGCGGGAGGCGAGCAGTTCGCCGCCGGCGTTGGTGATCATCTCGCCAATCGCGTTGGTCACCTGCTCGGGGTCACGCGAATACTTCGTGGGGTCGAGGATGAACATCCCCTCGTAAAACGCCATCTCATCACTCCTGCTGGTAGTCAGACTCTTGTGGTGCCGAACGTTCGGCCTGTGTCGTGTGTCCGTTTCCGTGCGTCAGTTGTATCGATTCATGGCAGCTTCGATGCCCGTGGCCGCCCACGCTTCGGCAGCGTCGGCAGATCGTTCGATCACCGCATCAACCTCGGGCCGCTCCTCTTTCGTGAACCGACCAAGCACAAAGTCCGGGCAGGCCCAGTTTGCCGGGACCGGACCGATGCCCACACGAAGCCTGGGGATCTCCTGGGAGCCGAGGCGTCTTGTGATATCAGCCAGCCCTTTCTGGCCCCCTGACGAACCCTTGCTGCGAATCCGAATCGTGCCTCGCGGAATCTGGAAATCGTCGCAGATCACCAGTATGTCTGGATCGGCGACCTTGTAGAAGTCCCTCGCTGCCAGCACGCTCGCTCCGCTCAAATTCATCCACGTCATGGGCCACAGCAGGAGCGTCGACCCGCCGCGAAGGCTCACCTGGGCAACTTCGCCTTGAAATCGAGCTTTCCGCGGTGGGCTTCCCGCCCGTTCCGCCATTTTCTCCAGCACATCGAAGCCGATGTTGTGCCGAGTGCCGTCATAACTGCGTCCCGGGTTGCCGAGGCCAACGATCAGCTTCATGGCGCCAGTTTCACGAGACAAACGTCATGGCACCACCACTTCCAGCGGCCCTTGGCGGCCCCTGGGATCAGCCCTCTGCGTCGCCTTCCTCTGCCGGCTTGCGGCCAATGACCTCGGGCTCCGCAGCCTCGGAGGTTTCCTCGGCCTTCTCGCCCGGCTTCACGCACGTCACCAGCACGTCGTCGGGATCGGCAATCACGCGAGCGCCGGGGGGCAGTTGCAGGTCACGGACCTTGACGCTCCCGCCAACCTCAAGCTGGTTGATGACGGCATGCAGGTGGTCAGGAATGGCGTCGGGAGTGCATTCCAGTTCCAGTTCGTGGATCACGAGGGTCACCACCCCGCCATTGCGGTGGCCAGGAGCCTCGCCCTTCATGTCGACCGGGACCTTCACGTGCACCCGCTCAGTCTTGCTGGCCCGCAGGAAATCGATGTGCAGGGGGCGGGTTCCGTAGGTGTCCCACTGGAGCTCGCGGATCACGGCTCCGCTGGTCACGGCGCCGTGGAGTTCGATGAACATGCTGCCATGCCGCACCACGGCCTCGATCGCTTCCCGCTTGGCCACCAGGTTGACGCACTCTTCGCCGTGCCCGTAAAGAACAGCGGGCACCAGGCCCTGGCGTCGCAGC
>CALCGM010000094.1 GCA_937900985.1 uncultured Planctomycetaceae bacterium
GTTTCACGAGCGGACGGCCGACCTGATGGCCCTGATTGAGCTCTTTCGGCAGTCTGCCCCCGCGGGCAGCCGGCTTGTGGTCGAGGCCGACGACACCTTCGCTGCCGCCAGCCTGCCTGCAGCCGAGCAGTGGACCTGCCGCCCGCTTCCGCCGGCGATGCTCTACCTGCTGAGCACAGGGGCCGCAAACAACGCCGAGCCGCCCGCCGGCAGCTAGCGGCCCCCCGTTTCTCGAACGGCTCGTCGGCGTGGTATGTTTCCAGGTCTCTTCTGTTTCTCGCACCGTCTCGTCCGCACCTTCTCGCACATTCAGCACGCTCTATGGTTGCCTCCAACGGATTCGGCGATCAGCTCGTCGGCGCAGGCCTGATCAGTAAAGACCAGCTCACTGAAGCCACCCGCGTGGCCGACTCGTCAGGGAAGAAGATCCACGAGGAGGTCATCAGCCTGGGCTACGCGCCGGCGGGTGATGTGATGCAGCTGCTGGCGAAGTCGCAGGGGCTCGCCTACGTCAACTTCAATGATCTCTCGATCTCACCCGACCTCGTCGAGCTGCTGCCGGAGAGTGTGGCCCGGGAAAACACGATCTTCCCGATCGGCGGCGACGACGGCACGATCCGCATCGCCACCAGCGACCCCACCGACATCGACACCCAGGACAAGCTCCGCTTCATCCTCAACCGCAACATCGAGCAGGCCCTGGCGGTTCGCGAGCAGATCGTCGAGGCGATCAATCAGCACTACGGCCACAGCGACGGCGAAAGTGCCGACTCGATGCTCACCGAGTTCACCGACACGGCCATCGACTTCACGGAAACGGCGGTCGAGCAGGATGCCGAAACGGACGAGGATGAGGATTCCGACGCCCCGGTCGTCCGCCTGGTGAACCTGATCATCACCGAAGCGGTGCAGCTGCGGGCGAGCGACATCCATGTCGAGCCCTTCGAGGATCGCATCCGGATTCGCTACCGCATCGACGGCCAGCTGGTGGAACGCGACAATCCGCCCCGCCGCCTGCTCGGGGCGATGCTCTCCCGCATCAAGATTCTCTCCAAGCTCGATATCGCCGAACGACGGCGGCCCCAGGACGGCCGCATCAAGATCACGGCCGACGGCAAAGACTACGACCTCCGCGTGTCGGTGCTGCCTACCAACCACGGCCAGAGCGTGGTCATGCGGATCCTCGACAAAGACAGCATCCGCGTTGGCATTCGTCAGCTGGGCCTCTCCGAGGGCGATTTCCGCTTCTTCCGCAACCTGATCCGTCGCCCCAACGGCATCATCCTCGTGACCGGGCCCACGGGCTCCGGCAAAACGACGACGCTCTACGCGGCCCTCAACGAGCTCAACCGGCCCGACACGAAGATCATCACCGCCGAAGACCCGGTCGAGTATTACCTCGCCGGCATCAACCAGGTGGAGGTGAAACACCAGATCGGCCTCGACTTCGCCCGCATCATCCGCTCGATGCTGCGTCAGGCGCCCAACGTGATCCTCGTCGGTGAGATGCGAGACACGGAAACCGCCCAGATGGGCATCCAGGCATCGCTGACGGGCCACTTGGTCTTCAGCACGCTCCACACCAACGACGCTCCCGGTGCGATCACCCGCATGATCGACATGGGCGTGCCGGCCTACCTCGTTGCCTCCAGCGTGATCGCGGTGCTTGCCCAGCGGCTGGTGCGGGTCAACTGCGCAAAGTGCCGCCAGCCTTTCGAGCCGCCGCAGAGCCACCTCGAGGCGGCTGGTGTCACCGAGGAGATGCTCAAGGGCGCCACCTTCATGCGGGGCCGTGGCTGTGCCAACTGCAACAAAACCGGCTACAAGGGCCGCCTGGGCATCTTCGAGCTGATGCCGATGTCGAGCAAAATCCGCGAACTCGCCTTCCAGGGCGCCTCGACGCAGGACATCCGCAAGACGGCCGCCGGCCTGGGCATGCGGATGATGTTTGACGACGGTGTCAACAAGGTACTCCGCGGCATCACCACCTTCGACGAAGTCTTCCGCGTGGCGAAGAAGGTTGAGAAATAGGCCGCTCGCGTTGACCCGCAAAGAGGCCCCGGCGCTCAAGCGGGACGGGTCCTCGGGCCGCGAAGCGGCCGCAACCTGCAAGCGGGACGGGTCCTCGGGCCGCGGAGCGGCCCCGGCGAAGCCGGGGTGCCTTCGGCACCCGAAGACCCGTCCCGTTCAATCCGCGTCCGTCCTGTTTCCCACAAACGCCGCCAAATCGAGCGTTTTGTGAAAAAGCGTTTTCTGTGCGGGACTTTTATGGCAACAGAGTGCATAATGCAGAGGGTCGATCGGGTGGGGAGTTAGGGGCTCCTTCCGGTCCTTCAAGGTGGCCTGTCATGGGATGCCGCAGCGAGGATCAGCACGGCTGCGCGCCGCTCAATCCGCGCGGGGCGATGCACCGACGATTCGACGGGGTGACCTTTCGCGGCAGTGGAAGGCACAATACCGGCGGACACCGACACCACCAGGACCTTTCGCCATGACCGCCGCACCTCCACCACCGCCCCGTTCGGCTTCCGCGACGCCTGTCGACCGGCTGCTCAAAGCCGCCGTCGACAACAGCGCGACGGAGCTGCGGCTTTCTGGTGGCGTGGCGCCGATGCTCCGCATCGATGGCCAGATGAAGCCGCTGAAGGTCAACCCGATCAGCGAGGCCGACGTGCTCTCGATGGCTCG
>CALCGM010000095.1 GCA_937900985.1 uncultured Planctomycetaceae bacterium
GAAGCCCAGGTCTACATGCAGGTCTATCAGGAAATCGAGAAGGCCGTCGAGCAGTTTGCTCGCCAGCACCGCATCGCTGCCGTGTTTCGCTTTGACGGCGAGCCGGCCGGTTCGGCTGATCGCGAGCAGATCCTGCGAGGCATCACCAAGCCGATCGTCTACCTCGAGCCCGGCATCGACATCACGCCAGATGTGCTGAAGATGCTCAACGGTACGAGTGTGGCCACGCAGCCCGCGGGCCAGCCCGTGCAGCGCTGAGGGTATCTCTCTGGCGGGCCCCGCAGGTCGCGGGGCCCGCCTTTTTTTTTGAGCGAGGCTCCATGGCATCTGCCCATCGCCCGCGTTCGCAGCAGACGCTCAGTCGCTGTGTGCGTGTTGCGGGTGTCGGCTACTGGAGTGGCCAGCCGGTCACCCTCGAGTGTCGTCCTGCACCGGCCGAAACCGGTGTGGTGTTCGTCCGCACCGACCGCCAGCCACACGTCAGGCTGCCGCTGTCGGTGTCGCGACGCGTCGACGCATCCGCCCGCACGAACCTGGCCGTCGGGGGAGCCGGAGTGGAGATGGTCGAGCATGTGGCGAGCGCCTTGGCTGGCCTGGGGATCGACTGCTGCGAGATCCGCGTCGATGCCGCTGAGATGCCGGGGCTCGATGGCTCGGCGATGCCGTATGTCGAGGCGTTTGATGCCGGCGGGATCGAGGTGCTCGGCGCTCCGCTGCGGCCTGTCGTGGTGCGTGACACGGTGCGAGTGGAGGAGGGCGACGCCTGGATCGAGGCATCGCCTCCCACGCACGACGGCCTCACGGTCGACTACACGCTCGAGCATCAGCATCCGGCGATCGGCACCCAACGCGTCGTGCTGGATGTCTCGCCGCAGTCGTATCGAGAACAGCTGGCCGCCGCCCGCACCTTCGTGACGACCGACGAGGCCGAGCGGCTCAATGCCGCAGGCCTCGGCAGGCATGTCACCCGAGCCGAACTGCTGGTGTTTGGCGACGCGGGGCTCGAAGAAAACACGCTGCGGTGGGCGGACGAGTGTGCCCGCCACAAGGCGCTTGATCTGGTTGGCGATCTGTTTCTTGCTGGGAGGCCGGTGCATGCGGTGGTGCGAGCATGCCGCAGCGGCCATCGCCTCAATGCCCGGCTCGTGAGATCTCTGCTCGCCATTGGCTGAGACTGGCAGGCACGCCATGCATGAGAACCCGTTTCCATCACGATTCGACGAGGCCGACGAGGGCCCGCCGCAGGTGCATCCCACCGCGGTGGTGGAGCCCGGCTGCCAGCTCGGGCGTGGTGTGAAAATCGGCCCCTCCTGCGTGGTTTCGGGCGAGGCGGAGATCGGTGCCGGCAGCGTGTTGGCCAATGGCGTCACCATCCTGGGCCGGGTGCGGCTGGGCAGACGAAACATGCTCCACACCGGCTGCGTGATCGGCGGTGAGCCGCAAGACATCAGCTACCGCGGCACGCCAACGGAGGTGGTGATCGGTGACGCCAACGTGATTCGCGAAGGCGTGACGATCAACCGCGGCAGCGAGAAGGAAGATGGGCAGACCGTGATCGGCAGCCACAACTTCCTGATGGCGGCCTGTCATGTGGCCCACGACTGCCGCATCGGCGACCATGTCACAATCGCCAACGCCACGCTCCTCGGCGGGCATGTGCGGGTGGAGTCGCATGCCTCGCTCTCTGGAGGTGTGGCGGTGCATCACTTTGCCAGGATCGGCGGCTGGGCCTTTGTGGCCGGGATCAGCCGGGTGCTGCAGGATGTGCCGCCGTTCATGCTGGCCGAGGGCATGCCTGCTCGGCCGCGGTGCGCGAACCTGGTGGCCCTGCGGCGAGGCGGCTTTGCCACGCCTGAGATCGACGCGATCGTTGAGGCCCACCGGCTGCTCTACCGAGCGAAGGCCGGCCTTGCGGCCACCCGGGAAATTCTCGAAACACACCAGCAACTTCTGCCGCAGGTGGAAGAACTGCTCGCGTTTATCGCCACCCAGCAGGAAGGGCGGCATGGGCGGGCGCTCGAACGACGGAGGGCGGCATGAAAAAGACACGACTGGCTGTTGTGGGCTGTGGCCACTTAGGGACGATCCATGCGCGGCTGCTTGCCGGCCGCGACGACACCGAACTCGTGGCGGTGGTCGATCCCACGGCTGCAGCGGGCAGCCGGGTTGCCGAAGCCCATGGCTGCCGTTGGCTGAGCGACCCTGCCGAACTGGCCGGCCTGGTGGACGCCGCCGTGGTGGCGGCACCCACGGGGCTGCACGAGGCTGTGGTGATGCCGCTGCTTGAGCACGGTATCGACGTGCTGGTGGAGAAGCCGATCGCCGCCCAGCCGGAGGAGGCTGAGCGGATCGTGGCGGCCGCCCGCCGCCATGGCCGCACCGTCGCCGTGGGGCATGTGGAGCGGTTTAATCCCGCCTGGCAGTCGGTCCGGAGCTTGATCGGCGAGGCGATGAACGTCGAATCCCGGCGGCTCGCGCCGTTCACCTACCGCTCGCTCGATGTGGGCGTTGTGCTCGATCTGATGATCCACGACATCGATCTGGTGCTCTCGCTTGAGCCCGGGAAGCTTGAGTCGGTGCAGGCCCAGGGGCTTGTGGCGACCGGCGGGCACGAGGATCTGATGCGGGCCAGGCTCAGCTTTGAGAGTGGCTTTATCGCCGATCTGTCGGCCTCACGAATCAATCCGGTGCTCGATCGCTCCGTTTCGGTCTGGTCGCAGGAGTCGCTCGTGACCGTCGACTTCACCAGCAAGGAAGTGCATGTCATCGAGCCCTCGGAGATGGTGCGGCGGGGGCTCTTCTCCGCGGCGTCTGTGCCGCCGAGCGAGTGGCCTCTGCGGAAGGAGGCGTTTTTTAAGGATGTTCTCCCGGAAACAACCCATCCGGTGCCCGATGGCAATGCCCTCGTCGCTGAGCACGACGATTTCCTGAGGGCCGTCCGCACCGGCACCGAGCCCACGGTGACGGCCGAGAAGGGCCGGGCGGCGCTGGAGGTGGCGTTTCGGGTGCTTGAGGCTGCCGATGTGCGGCGGTTTGGGGCGACACCGGCCACACGGCCCTGGAAGCAGGCAGCCTAAGGCCGCTCAGGCCAGGTCGCGATCCTGGAAGAGCACCAAGGCCACCAGCAGGGCCACCGTGGCGTAGAGCCCGGCATAGGCTGCGGCCCACCCCAGATAGCTCCAGGGAACAGGCACACCGCCCACCACCGCCGCCTCGATCGTGAAGTGATCGAGCACCGGCAGCAGGGTGGCAAAGAACTGTCCGACAAACCGCACGATGGCAAACTTGCCCACGCTCGACTGCACCACCAGCGGCACGAGATGACCGAGGGTGTAGACGGCGAAGCAGATGATCATGTTGGGCACCAGGCCGAGCCGCGTAGACACGGCCACGCTCACAGCGGCCAGCAGCGACGCCTCCAGGAAAGAGAGCGTCAGGCCAGGCACGACGGTGATCATTTCGTTGGCGCAGTCTCGCCAGATCGGCTCGGTCTCAGACGCCTCGCGGGCATCGTAGATCACCTTAAAGCTCGTCGAGGCCATCAGCACGCTGCCGAGCAGCAGCACGATCAGCAGCACCGCCAGGGCCAGGCCGACGTATTTGCCGATCACGAACTGCTGCCGATTGAGCGGCTTGGAGAGCACCGTCAGGGCCGTGCGGCCCTCGATCTCTTCGGCCACGGTGAGGCTCGCCGTCCAGATCACCACCAGCAGCGACAGGACCTTCACGAGCGTCAGCCCGCTGTCCTTAAACATCTTCACGTCTTCGCCAAACGTGTTGTAGGGGATCACGATAAACGTGATGATCGCCACCGTGCCCGCGACGAGGGCGACGAGAAACACCGGCTGAGCGACCGCCTCTTTGACCGTCACGGCAGCCACGGCGGCGATTCGCGGCAGAAACAGCCGCAGCAGCAGGTGGATCGCCAGAATCGAGAGCACGACGATCACGGTCCACGGCAGGATCGCCACCTCCGGATACTCCGGCACCAGCGTGGAGCGGATCGTGAGCGTGGCCGGTTCGCTGTTGGTGTTGGTCACCTCAAGCTTCGCGCGAACCCCGAGGAAGGGATTGGTGTCGCCCTCGGAGCGGACCCAGTCCCAGGGGGTGTCGGGGAGGAGGTCGACGTCAGGCACCTTCAGCAGGGCGAAGCCGGCAATCGGCTGCTGCGTGCGAACCAGCAGGCTGCGGTCGCTCTGCATGCCAAGCGAGGCCAGTTCCTGCGGTCGCAGGTCGAGTTCGTAGGTCTCCAGTTCGACATTCGGCGGAATGGTGAGCGAGGTTGTTTCTTCACCGGCGGTCACCAGCCGGACCAGCGAGCGGCTCATCTGCTCAAGCGGCACCAGGGGTGTGAGCGCTACGGCCACCGCCGAGAGGCCCATCAGCAGCCAGGCCATCGGCCCGAGAAACCCCTCCGCCAGGCTCGCGCGGAGCTCGTCGCCCGCCCGGGGGGCCACCAGCTTGACCACGGCCCAGACCAGCAACGCAATCGCTGCTGCCAGCAAACTTCCGGCGCAGAACAGCCAGATCGGCGGCAGGGCAGTCAAGGCACGGTTGGCAAAGAGCAGTCCCATAGTCCCCATCACGGTCCCCATCACTCGGATTCGGTCAGTCTGGCTATTGTGGCTTCGAAGTCGCCGCGACGGAAGGCTCCCCGCCGGCAGACGTCGATTCTAGCGGCCCAGCGAGAACGGT
>CALCGM010000096.1 GCA_937900985.1 uncultured Planctomycetaceae bacterium
GCAAAGCCATGCTGCTGCGCCAGGCCGCGGATGAACTGCAGGTCGCTGCGGAACGGCGTCAGGGCCTCAAGTGAGGGGCCGAAGGAGAAGTCGCTGCCGCTTCCGGTGGGCATCCAGCGGTCGACGTTCACTCCGTTGGGGATGTAGAGAAACGCCATGCGGGTGGGCACGGCTGCCGCTGCGGCTGCTCGGGCTGGGCTGGCGAGCGAGGGAAGCGTCGGCAGGGCAAGCGACACGCCCAGACCGCGGAGAAGGGAGCGGCGGCTGATGCCGGCATGGCGTGTGATTGGCATGGGAGATCTCCTCAACGGGCCTCGGAAACGGCCTCAGACACGTAAACGGTAGTCCGCAGGCCGGGTTACGGCCGGCGATACTGAAACGGCACGCTCGTGACGACACCGCGGACGATATCGGTCAGGCTTCCGCCTGCGTCAGCCTCACTCACTATGGTATCGACTGCCGGGGCGTCGAAGTATTCCACACCGCGTCCGAGAGCGTAGGTCATGACTTTTTCCGTCAAACAGCGGTGAAAGTCGCTTTTTCGCGGGCCCGCGATCGTTTCGGCAAGCTCCTGGACGCTGGCAAACGATTCACCGGTGATGAGTGTGCCGGCTGTATCGATTGATTCGGCCTGCTCGCCCCGCCATTGCCCGATCGCGTTGTACTGCTCCAGCGCCAGCCCCAGCGGGTCCATGCGGGCATGACAGGAGGCGCAGAGGGCGTCTTTGCGGTGGAGCTCCATCAGTTCACGCATGCTGGCATCCTCGCCGACTTCAGCGGCGACATCTTCCAGGGTTGGCACATCCGCAGGTGGCGGTGGCGGTGGCGTGCCGAGCAGGTTGGTGAGGATGAACAGCCCCCGCTTCACCGGCGAGGTTCGCGACGGGTTGCTCGTCACCATCAAAAAACTTGCCTGGGTGAGCAGGCCGCCGCGGTGGCTGCCCTCCGGCAGCTCCACCAGCTGCATGCTCTCCCCTTCGATATCGGGCACACCATAGAAGCGGGCAAGGCGTTCATTGAGAAAGGTCGACCTGCCGAGCAGAAGATCGGTGGCGGGCAGACCCTCTCGCAGCAGGTGCGCGAAGAGCATCTCAGTCTCCCGCTTGATCGCCTGGCGGAGATGGTAGTTGAAGAACCGTTCGGCTCCACGCCAGCGTCGCCGTCCCTCGTCGTCGTCGTTGACGACCACGACCGCCTCCAGATCGAAGGGCAGCTCCTCGACGTCGCGGGTCTGCAGCCACTGGCCGACGAAGTTTTCCACGAAGGCATTGCTTCGCTCGTCGGCGATCATGCGGCTGAACTGAGCGTCGAGCTCTGCCCGCAGCCGTCCTTCGCGGGCGAGGGTCAACAGCTCCTCGTCGGGCATCGTGCTCCAGAGAAAATAGGAGAGCCGCGAGGCGAGCGCATACTCGTCGATCAGCTCTGCCTGCGAGCCGAGGTCGTCGCCTTCCTCCTCGATACCATCCTCAAAGCGAAAGAGAAACCGTGGCGAGGGGATCACCGCAGCGGCTGCTGCCGCGATCCGGTTTTCAAAGGGCGTGCCCTCACCGCCAGCGGTCTTAGCCACCGTGACGAGCCGACCGAGGGTGACATCATCAACAGGCCTGCGGTAGCCCCGGTCGGCCAGGGTGCGGAGGGTCTCACGGAGGTGCCGTTCCCGCTCCACTTCATCAGCCGGCGGCGGCCCCAGAGGAAAGAGCCTGGCGTAGTCGTCGCGAAAGCCTTCGCCATCTCGCGATCGCGCCTCCTCAGCAATCTGCTCGGCCACCCGCGAGGCCACGCCCACATACTTCTCCAGCAGCAGCGGCGAGATCGAGAGCACCGCGCCGATCGTGTCGAAGCCGTAGCCGGTGTCGTCGGGCGGCAGTTCGTAGGTGACGTCGATGTCGACGCCGGTGAGATCCCGGACGGTGTTGGCATACTCAACGCGGTTGAGCCGGCGAAGCACCACCTGGCCCGGATCGGGCCGTGCCGGATCGACGCCGAGGACGTCGGCTTCAATGAAGTGCACCATGGCCGCCCGTTGGTCGTCGGATGGCTGCGGCTCCTCAGCCGGGGGCATGATGCCTGCCCGCACGTTTTTCACGACCTTGGCCCAGGCGGACACATCGTCGGCTGCCAGCTCGCCTCCCAGCCGCTCCAGCAGGCCGTCGAGAGCGATCCCGCCTTCCTCCGCCCCGTCGCAGTGGCATCCGCCGCACGATTCCCGCAGCACGGCGGCGGCCTCGTCGGCGGCCGGAGCGGCTGCCGCGACGAACATCGTTCCCACGGTCGCTGCGATGATCGCCGCAAAGCCGACAAGACCTCGCCGGGTGACGTCTGGTGTTACCTGTGTCATCACCATCGGTTGCCTGCTCTCAATCACGATGCTGCTCTTCGTTGTGTGATGCCGTTGAGAGGGTCCCGCCTCAACGACGACTGCACCTTATCATCCCGGGGGTCGCCAGGCCACGTTGGCGAGGTGTCATCTGCCGCTGGTGCGCGGCTACGATGAAAGGATGAACCAGACGCACACCACGCCCATGGGGCCTCTGTCTTTCATTCAACGGTTTGTAACGCTGGGGGTTGTGTGCGCTGGCGTCGCTGTCGGCGTGTGCCCGGGCGGGTTCCCCGCGGCTGCCAGTGAGTCGCTCGCAACCGCCGCCGATCCTCTGCAGGCAGATCTGGCCGGTTTTCAGGCGAGCGTCGAGCCGCTCTTGCAGGCAGCCTGCCTCGACTGCCACGGACCCGATGCGTCGGAGGGCAACTTCCGCATCGACACGCTCAACCCTGATCTCATCAACGGCGGCGATGTCGAGTGGTGGCTGGATGTGTATGCCGTGCTCTCCAAGGGAGAGATGCCACCAGCGGAGGCAGAGCCACTGGAGGATGACGACAGGGTGGCCCTGGTGACCTGGCTGGGCAGCCAGCTGCGGCAGGCGTCGCTCGCTCGGCAGGCGGCCGGCGGCCGGTCCTCGCAGCGACGGATGACCCGCTACGAGTTTGGCTATGCCCTGCAGGACCTGCTCGGGCTGCCGTTCGATTTTGCCCGCGACCTGCCGCCGGACGCTGCCAGCACTGATGGGTTTGAAAACGGTGCCGACACGCTGCAGCTCTCGGCCAGCACGTTCATGGCCTACCACAAGGCGGCCCGTGAGGCGGTTGAGCGGGCGACCGTGCGGGGCGAGCCGCCGCCGCCGCTGTTCTGGACGGTCACGATGCAGGAGGCAGCGAAGGAGGCCTGGCCGCCGCAGGAGGCAGCCCTTGAGGCGATTCGCCACAAGCACGAAGCCGATGAGGCGAGCACGGCCGAGCAGCTCCAGCAGGAACTCGACCAACAGCTCGCAACCTTCCAGGCCGCCCATCCTCGGCCCTACCACAAGCAGCTCACCAGCGGCCGCACCTCACCGATTCAGTGGTCGTATCCCGAGGCGAAACACGCCTGGCTGCCGGCTGACACCAGGGCCGAGACGCCGAGCGACACCGACGTCGTGGCCGTGATTCCGCCGCGGCAGAAGCTGACGGTGGAGCTGGGCGACCGGGTGGCCGACGCCGGCATCCTCGAGGTGCGGCTGCGGGTTTCGCGGCCGGCAGACGCGGAGGGGCCTCCGCCGAGTGTGCAGCTGGAGTTTGGCTGGCAGGCGAGCAACGACTCGCAGGCGGCGGTGCGGGTCAGCCCTCGCGACGAGGTTGTCGAGGCGCCGCCGTCGGCGCCGCAGACGATCCTCTGGCGACTCGAGGCCAGCGAGATCCTGCCCCGCAACAACGTCCGCGGCATCAACAAACTGGGCGACCTGCCCAACCCGTCGGAGTTTCTCCGCGTCGTCAACAGCACAGCCTCGTCTGGCGACCTGCAGCTGCACTCGGTGGAGGTTGCCGGCCCGCTCGCCGACAGCTGGCCACCGCAGTCGCACACGCGGCTTTTCGGCGGGCACGACCCGAGCCGAGTGCCGCCCGCCGACGAGAAGGCGGTGGCCCGTGAGCTGCTCGAGGCCTTCATGACGCGGGCCTGGCGGCGGGAGGTGCGGAGCGACGAGATCGATCGCAAGCTGCAGCTCTTTGCATCGCTGAGGCCTCAGGCCGAAGACTTCCAGGAGGCGATGCTCGAGGCCTTCGCGGCGGTGATCGCCTCGCCCCATTTTCTCGAGCTGGGTGGGGAAGAGCCGCTCGCTCCTTCCGGCCTGGCCACGCGGCTGGCGGTGTTTCTCTGGTGCAGCCTGCCGGACGAGCAGCTGCGGCAGCGGGCGGCCGACGGCTCGCTTGCCAGCCCCGGGGCGCTGGCCGAAGAGGCGCGGCGGCTGCTGGCTGATCCCCGCAGCCGGCGATTCTGCGAACAGTTCACCCGGCAGTGGCTCGGCCTCGATCGGCTCGACTACCTGGAGGTCGACCGCGGCCGGTATCCAGCGTTTCATCCGCTGCTCGCCGAAGCGATGCAGAAAGAGCCGACGGCCTTCTTCACGGAGCTGCTCCAGAACAATGGCAGCGTGCTCGATCTGCTCTCCGCCGAGTATGTGCTCGTCAACGAGCGGCTCGCCCATCACTACGGGATCACGGGGGTGGTGGGCAATGAGTTTCGCAGGGTGGCGGTTGCCGCGGATGAACGGCGTGGTGGCCTGCTCACCCAGGCAGGGCTCTTGGCGATGAACGCCGACGGTGTCGATTCGCATCCGCTCAAGCGGGGCGTGTGGCTGTTGGAGCGGCTGCTTGACGACCCGCC
The DNA here is from genome assembly GCA_937900985.1 of uncultured Planctomycetaceae bacterium. Lineage (GTDB taxonomy): Bacteria > Planctomycetota > Planctomycetia > Pirellulales > UBA1268 > M30B53. Next base: position 4,697 of record CALCGM010000096.1, read on the forward strand.
ACCTCCGCCACCTCCCGCCGTGCCCCGCATCGATCTTGCCGACCCTGAGATCGCCAAGCTGACCCTCAAGGAGCGGCTCCTCGACCATCGCAATCAGGCCGCCTG
>CALCGM010000097.1 GCA_937900985.1 uncultured Planctomycetaceae bacterium
ATGGCGTGGTCCGCAATCTCACCTCCGGCGAAATCATCGAGCAGCTGGTGCGGCTCACCGCCCTGCTGCCGGACGATGAGCGAATCAGCCACATCGTGGTGATGGGCATGGGCGAGCCGCTGGCCAACCTCCCAGCCCTGCTCCCGGCACTGGAGGTGGCCGAGTCGGCGGAAGGCTTCGGCATTTCGCAGCGGCGGATCACCATCTCCACCGTCGGCCTGCCCCCCGCCCTCGACCGGCTGACCGAAGCCTGCCCGCGGTATCACCTGGCCGTCTCGCTCCACGCCCCAGACGACTCCCTCCGCTCCCTCATCGTGCCGGTCAATCGGGCGATCGGCCTCGACGCCGTGCTGGCGGCCGCCGATCGCTACTGGGAGGCCTCAGGCCGTCGGCTGACGTTTGAATACGTTCTCCTCGGCGGCCTCAACGATGCTCCCGCGCAGGCGAAAGCCCTCGTGCGGCTGCTGCGGGGCCGGCAGGCGCTGCTCAACGTGATCCCCTACAACCCGGTGGCAGGCCTGCCCTACCGCGAGCCCTCGGCCGCAGCCCGCACCACGTTTCTGGAGCTGCTCCGCGAGGGTGGAGTGAACGTGCAGGTGCGTCGCCGCAAGGGAGGCAGCATCGAAGCAGCCTGCGGCCAGCTGCGTCGCGTGGCGGTGGGAAACGGGGCGGGCGAAGAACCCATGGTTCACACCCAGATTCCGATCAGCAGCACGATGGCGAGCACCACGCCCAAAATCACGCCCAGCCAGACGAGCCACTGAAGCATCGCGGTGCGGATCGACTCAGGCCGCTCGTGGTGCGTGCCGGCAAACACCACGCTGGCCGCGATCAGCAGCGGCAGGCCGAAGGCGAGCCCAGGCAGCTGGTCAAGCAGCGAAGCCGCCAGCAGCGGAAACAGCACTCCAGTCAAACCGGCCATCGGAATCATCCTTTCAACGGCTCGCCGTCGGCCCCGCCCGCTTTGCCGCGGCGTTCCTCGTCAGACGGCGTTCCCAGCGGCCCGAAGCCCGCGTCGTAGATCACCAGCATGTTCAGCATCCCAGCGATCATCGTGTAGAGCGTGCCGATTTCAAACCAGCGGCCGAGCTGACGATGCCAGAGCGAGAGTTCATCTCGCTGAAACTCCCACAGCCGCATCCGCGGCTGGCGGCGAAAATCGTCTTCGGTCAGCTCGGGGCTGCGGCTGATCATCGCCCGGGCATAGTCTTCATCGACCGGCTGATTGAGGCTCACTGGGGGCGCCATGAAGCCGCCCGCCAGCGCCGCCTTCCCGCCACCATGCAGCAGCCGCGACTGCACCGCCGCCGGCACCGCCGCGATCCCGATGCCCGCCTGGCAGGCCATCGCCCACCGCTGCTCGCCCGACTTCCATGACCAGTAGACGACCCGCCCGCCGCCCAGCATCACGCCGGTCAGGTAGACGCTGAGAATCACCACCAAAAACAGCACACCCTTGAAGCGGCGGCCCTGGTAGAGATGCCCAGCGCCCGGCACGAGCCAGGCCAGCAGCATCGCCAGCAGCGGCCGCTTGAGATCGATCGCCGAACCGTCGTCCGGCGAGACCGCCACGATCCGGCCGCCGCCACTGGAACCGGCCAAGGCATGCTGTGAAGCCACGGGATCTGCTCGCGTTCGGGGACGTTGGAAGGACACCGCACCAAGGCAGATCGATCGCCGGCCTCCTGCGTGCCGATTCCTGCTCGTCCACCGATCCCGCGATTGTAGGCGGTCAGCGGCTCCGGTTGAACGGCAGCCTCCCCTCGCACTCGTCCGGCGGCCGATCAGCCCCACAGCCGCCGCACGGCGCGAACTCGCGGGTTTGCAGGGGTCTGCTCGGTGCTTTCGGGGCGGCGTGGTTCCTGCGTGGCCGCCGAGGCTGGCATCAGCTCCCGCCAGACCCGCTCCACCGTCAGCGGGTCGAGCTGCTCAAGGCCCTCCGCTTCCGCCGCCACGACGGCCAGGCGAGCGAGCTGACAGATCGTCCGCGGCACACCGGAGGCCAGGCGAGTGAGCGTGGCGGCTGCAGAATCGCTGACCAGGGCCGCCGATCGGCCGGTTCGGGCGAGCGCCCAGGCGAGAAACCGCGTCGTCTCCGCCTCGCTCCACGGAGCCAGGTCGACGCGAACAGCCGCCCGGCCGACGAGGTGCCCCGCCAGCTCGCTGGCCGCATGCTCCGCGACGGTGCCCACCACCAGCAGCCGGCTGAAGCGGGGCTCGGCAGCGGAAACCAGCCGCTCGATGCCAGCCAGGGCATCAGCCGTGGCCTCGTGCAGGTCGTCAAAGACGAGCGCCGTCGGCCGCTCCAGCAGCGTGTTTTCCCGCAGCCGATTTTCGAGTTTCTGCCAAGGCCGCAGCGGCTCGGCAGCCGAGAGCGGGTCGAGGGGCAGCCGGTCGAGCAGCAGCTCGAGCCAGTCGCCATCCCGCAGCCCTCGCAGCGAGAGCAGCACCGCCTCAGCCCCCAGGGCTCCCAGCCGTCGCACCGCCTTGGCCGCCAGATGGCTCTTGCCAGAACCGCTCGGGCCCACCACGAGCCCCAGCCGCTGCTGCTCGTCCACAAGCCACTCAAGCCTGGCGAGCGCCTCCTCCTGGGCCGGCCCGACGAAGAAGTCGCCAGCCGCCAGCGAGCCGTCGAAGGGATTCCGCTGCGGTGGTGTGGTGTCCCGTACCATGCAGCCGAGTGTAGCGGTCAGCATGCAGGAACTCGCAGACCGAAAGCAGGGCGAACAGGGCAGAGACGCGATGAGCGAACGGTTTTTCCTCGAGACACCGCCGGCAGACGGGCGGGCGGTGCTTGCCGGCGATGAGGCACGGCACCTGATGCGGGTGATGCGGGCCTCGGTGGGCGACACGGTGGAGCTTTTTGATGGCCGGGGCCATGCCTGGACGGCGGAGGTCTGCCTGCTCGGCCGTGGGCAGGTGGAGCTGCAGCTGGTGGAGGGGCCCGCCGGCAGCGATCCCGGTGAGGCTGCACAGCACTCCGCCGGCAGACCGCTGCTGACCGTCGCGGCAGCCCTGCCCAAGGGCGATCGGCAGAAATGGATGGTGGAGAAACTCACCGAGCTCGGCGCCGCCCGCCTGCTGCCGCTCTCCACTGCCCGCAGCGTCGCTGAGGCAACCCCGTCGGCCGTCGGCCGCCTCCGCCGGCAGGTGATCGAAGCCTGCAAGCAGTGCGGCCGCAACACGCTGATGGAGATTGCCGAGCCGGTGAGCCTCGCCGCCGCCTGCGGCGACCGTCCGCCAACCACCCTCGGCCTGCTCGCTGATCCCGCGGGGCTGCCTGCGTCCGGCGTGCTCACCGCTCAGCCCGCATGCATGCTCGCCCTGATCGGCCCCGAAGGCGGCTTCACCGACGCCGAGCGGCAGCATGCCCTCGACGCGGGATTCACCCCGGTCCGCCTCGGCCCGCACATCCTCCGCGTGGAAACCGCCGCAGTCGCCCTCGCGGCAGCAGTCCACGCCGCAGCAGCCTCCGCAGTCGCCTAGACCTCCACAGCGCCCGCCCGGCCATCCTCGACGACGAACGACTTCCGCAGCACCGCCTCGCCGTCGGGCCTGGTCACGCTGGTGATCGTCCAGTAGTCCGACTGCCACTGCTGCGGCGTGACGGTGCACATCACATAGCCTCGCTCGGCGTTGTGCCAGCGAAGGCCGGGGTTTTCCGCAAGCAGGGCATCGAGGTTGCTCGGCTTCTCGACACCATCGCCGAAGCTCGAAATGCTCGTGCCGACAAACTCCGTGCCGATCACGGGCCCCTGCGGGTCGCGATCGTTGCTCCGCAGGTCGTTGACCCAGTTGGAATGGATGTCGCCGGTGAGCACCACCGGGTTGGCCACCCGCCGCTGCTGGCAAAACTCCAGCAGCTGCTTCCGCTCTGCGAGGTAGCCCGGCCACTGGTCCATGGAAAACCCTTCCTCGGCCCCGGCCACGCGGTCGACGACGCCCATCATCACCTGCTGGGCAAGCACGTTCCAGCGGGCCGGCGAGGAGATCAAGCGGGAGGCCACCCAGCCTCGCTGGGCGTCGCCCAGGAGGGTGTTGCTCGCCGCGGCCGCCTCGTCGTTGAGCGGAACCTTCTTGTCGCCATTGGGCTGATCGCTGCGGTATTGGCGGGTGTCGAGCACGAGAAACTCCGCCAGCCGGCCAAAGCCACAGCGACGGTAGAGCCGCATGTCGGGCCCCTTGGGAAGGCTCCGCCGCCGCAGCGGCATCATCTCGTAGTAGGCCTGGTAGGCATTGGCCCGTCGCCGCAGAAACTCCGCCGGGTCGATGCCCTCCTCTTCGGAGATGCCCGCGGCGTAGTTGTTGTCAAACTCATGGTCGTCCCAGGTGACCATCCATGGGCAGGCGGCGTGCATCTGCTGCAGGAGCGGATCGCTGCGGTAGGTGGAGTGCCTGCGGCGGTAGTCGGCGAGCGTGGCCAGCTCCGGCTCGTTGTCGTGGGGCCGGACGCCGCTCTTTCGCGACTTCTCATAGATGTAGTCGCCGAGGTGAAACACCAGGTCGGGCGACTGCTCGGCCATGTGGCGATACGCCGTGAAGTAGCCCGTCTCGTAGTTTTGGCAGCTGGCAAAGGCAAACCGCACCGCCTCGGGAGCCGCCGCTGCCGCAGGCATCGTGCGGGTGCGGCCGATCGGGCTCTCCGCATCGCCGCAGCGGAAGCGGTAGGCATACCACCGCCCCGGCTCCAGCCCTTCCACCTCGACATGCACCGCGTGGGCCAGCTGCGGCAGCGCGACAGCCGAGCCCCGCTTGACGATGCGTTGAAACGACTCGTCGGCGGCAACTTCCCAGACGACATCGACCGGCTCAGGCCGCATGCCTCCGTCGGGGTCGAGCGGCTTTGGGGCGAGCCGCGTCCAGAGCACCATGCCGTCGGGCGTGGGGTCGCCCGACGCCACGCCAAGGCTGAAGGGGTCGTCAGCAAAGCCACCTGCAGGCCCGCCCGCCATGGCCCGCTCAGCCAGCACCGACGCAGCCGTCAGGCTGCCCGCGTAGGCCAGAAACCAACGCCGGTCGAGGCGGCCCTGATCGCTCAGGGCATGCCGCAGCTGGCTGGGGGATGGACCGGGAAGCGACAGAGACGACATGACAAACTCCAGCGAAACATCGGGCCACGTCCGCCCCGACACCGCCGCCGGAGCCCTCGCAGAGAGTAGCTGGGCTCAGCCGCTCACGAGGTCGAAGTCGTGATGCTGGCTGCCCGGGGCCACCTCCACGGTCAGCTCGCTCTCGCCGTTGTACTTTGAGGGCACGAGCTCACCGCCGCGACTGGCCGCCGCGCCGCCATCCTCACCAGCCTCCTCACCCATTTCCCCTTCGCCGAGGTCGCCTTCCCCTTCACCGCCGCCCTCGTCGCCTTCTCCGCCATTGAGGCCGGGAATGCGGCGGGTGGTGCTGATGCGGACGACCTTCGTGCCTGGCGTGCAGCCCATCATCACCGAGTCAAACCGCAGCTCGTAGCCGCCGGAGGCATCGGTGAGGGCATAGGCAAACGTGCCCTCTTCGGGGTTTTCAAAGGTGATCACGGCGTTGGCCAGCGGCTCACCGTCGAGGGTGACGGTGCCGTCGACCGAAAGCAGATCGACCTTGGAATAGTCCGCCGAGGGCGGGCCGCCACAGCCCACGACCGCCAGCAGAAACGCCGCTGCGGCAACGGCACGACCAACAGATGCAAAGCGGAGAGCAGATGTCACGAAAGGTTTCCTTTTGCTGAGAACCATGAGAAGCATGAAAAGACGAGCCCGAGCGGTGGTTACTCCGCACCGATCTCGCCACCGTTTCGCGACCCCATACCCTGGTAGACGAGGTAGTCCATGTCTTCGACCAGGAAGCGAACACTGCCGTCGGCGAAGCCGAAGATCGCACCGGCCGGATGGTAGCTGCCAAACGACATCTCCATGATCGTGCCGGGGATCGTCGGGTCGAGCCGAAGGTTCATCTTGGGGCCGGTGGAGCCGAGGCCTTCGGAATACTCTGTGCCTCCCTTGCCACCGATCTTCCAGCCGCCCGTCTGCGGGCTGCCGAAGAGCCAGTAGTCCATGCCCTGGCCGTCTTTGACGTAGGTGGGATCGGTGTACGACTCACCAATCATGATCGTCTTGGAGGTGCCGTCTTTGATATCGCCCATCGTGGTCTTGCTGTCGCCGTAGAAGATGCCATTGAGGGGATGCTCCTCGAGTGCTTTGGCACCAGCAGGCACCAGCGAGCCGCCCCGCGAGAGCGTGCTCATGTCATCCGACCAGATGTTGGAGCCGGCGCAGGCTCGGTAGCTGGTGGGCACGCGGCCTGGAATGCCGTTGTTGTCGATATGCTCTGGCACCGCCATGCTCGGGCAGCGAAACACGCTGACCACCGTGCCACAGGCGGCTTCATTGGGTGAGCCGTTCGCATTCCAGTTGCCCATTCCGCTCTCCTGCCAGATCATCGTGTCGTAGAGAGCCGTCTCCTCAACGTAGGGCAGCACCGGGGCCGACCAGAGGGCCTCCATCCAGCTGAAGCCGTAGGGAAACTTGTTCTGCGAATCGTGATGGTTGTGCATTGCCAGGCCGAGGTTTTTCACCTGGTTGGTGCACTGGATGCGGCGGGCTGCCTCGCGAGCGCTCTGCACGGCCGGCAGCAGCAGGCCCACGAGCACGCCGATGATGGCGATCACCACGAGCAGCTCCACGAGGGTGAAGCCACGGCGGCGGGAGCCAATGAACTCAGAAGCGGGACACAACGGGCAGTC
>CALCGM010000098.1 GCA_937900985.1 uncultured Planctomycetaceae bacterium
CTGAACCAAACCTCGCGATCCCCGTAGCAACGAAGGTACAATAAGGGTGAGGCAGACCGCTGAGGGTGCGCACATGCACGCTTCTGCACAGCGGAAAACACCTGAAGGCTCTGTGGAGACGACCGTATGGCTCGGGGTGACAGGCTCGCTGCAGATCGGCGTCTTGCCGGCTATGGTCCCACCTATGTGCACTACGGCATCGATCTCGGCGATGGCACGGTCGCGCACGCGGGGCCGCACCGCTTTGAGAGGCTCTGGGCCGGCGGGGCAGTGGTGCGGACGAGCCTTGAAGAGTTTGCCAAGGGCGAGTCGGTGCGGGTCGTGCAGCAGCCGCCTGCCGCGTTTCCGGCGGAAGAGGTGGCCCGGCGGGCTGAGGAGCACATCGGCCGCGACGGCTACTCGCCGGTGACCGACAACTGCGAACACTTCACCACGTGGTGCGCCACCGGCGTGTGCCACAGCCGGCAGATCGACATCATCGCCGCTCGCGTTGGCCGGATGGCTGGCAGGGCCTCAGCGGTGATCAGCTCGCAGACAGTCAAACGTGGTGTCCGTCATGTATCGGTTCGCACCGCCGTTGGCACCACGGCTCGCATCGGCCTCAAGGCCTTCATGCCGGCGGTGCTCGTTGCCGAGGGTGTGGCGATGGCAGTGGAATGGAAGGCCCACCGGGCCGGCCATAACGAAGAGTCGTGCAAACGGGCCGGCGATGCCGCCGGGCTGGCGACAAGCACCTGCACCTTTGCGGCTGCAGGAGCCATCACCGGGCCGGTCGGCGCCGTCGTGGGTGCAGTGACGGGAGCGGCCGTCTGGGCCGGTGGCTCGCTGGCGTCCAAGACGGCGGCATGGGCCGGCGGCCGCATGGTCTCCGGGGTCACGAGCCTGGCCGTACGGCGTCGTGGCAACGCCTGATCGCCGCGGCGGCATGCAGCCTAGGCAGCCGGTGGCGGCACCGACGCGATCCAGCCCTCAAGCGGGTCGAGGCTATGGGGAAGCCCGTAGCCAGGCAGCATTGCGGCATGGGCAGCCTGGAGGCCGCAGATCGCAGCATCGAGGAGGTCGCCTCGGCCATCGGCGACGATGCGTTGCCCCGTATGTCGGTCGACCTTGAGGCGAACGCTCAGGCCAGCGGAGCCGTGGCAGAGGCCGGCGAGAATCTGCTCCCGATTGGCGAGCCGCTCAGGTGTCCAGGCCGCCGGCGTGTCGCTCTTGTAGCTCCTGCGGCAGGCAGCTCGCGCAGTGAATGCGGGGTAGGCCTCCAGGGCGATCTTTGCCGAGCTGCGTCGGGGCGGGCTCGCGGAGGGATGCTGATGCGCGGGAAACACCAGGCCCGCCTCGAGCATGCGACCGATGCCCGCGTGCATCATCCAGGCCACCGGCGGATTGGTCCACCGCATCGCCGGGCTTGAGCCCGCGGGTTTGTCGGCCTTCCGCCAAGCAAACTTCGCTCCCGGCGGTCGCGCATTGCACCATTGCCGGAAGACCTCGCGAAGTTCGTCTTTCGGTCGGCCGCAGTAGAAGTGGACAAACGCAGCCCAGTCGGTCGGCCAGCCCTCGTGCTCGATCAGCGTTCGCGGCTGGCCGAAGGGGAGATCAAAGCCGCCAAGCCAGCCGCCAGGCTCGGCGAGGAAGGCCTCAAACGCATCGAGGCTGGGGAGTTCTCGGATCTCCTCAAGCTGGTAGGTCGCGCCAGCCTGCATGTGAAGCCGGCCGACGGCCACGGTGATCGGCTTGCGGGCCGTGGGGGCAGAAGAGAAGTCGACGCCAAGAATCCGCTGCTCACGTTGCATCGTCTCTCCGTGCAGTCGTGGCGTATTTGCTATAATCGAGGGCTATGATCAGTTTTGGCGACATGGCGACACCTCGAGAGGACAGCGGACCTGTCCGCAACGTGCTCGGTGGACCTTTAGCGGTCTGTTCGAAGGCACCGCTGACAGGGTTTTTCCGCGACGGCCATTGCCGCACCTGTCCTGATGATGTGGGTGTGCACAGCGTATGCGCGGTCATGACGCCAGCGTTTCTTGAGTTTACGGTGAAGGCTGGCAACGACCTGGTCACGCCCCACCCGGAGTGGAACTTTCCCGGCCTTGTCGAAGGCGACCGCTGGTGCCTCTGCGCAGCCCGCTGGCTGGAGGCCTACCGAGCCGGTGCCGCTCCTCCGGTGGTGCTCAAGGCCACCAGTGAAAAGACGCTCGAGATCGTGCCGTTTGAGCTCCTGCAGGAGTGCGGCATCGACAGCGAGTAGGAAGAGCTGCAAGCCACCACCCGAGCCTGTGACAGCTCGGGTGGCAGCTGCGGCTGAGACCTGTCTGAGCGAGAGCGAGGTTGTTCGCTTACTTGGCCGACTCAAACTCAGGCTCTTTGCCCTCGTAGGCCCGGTAGAGATCGAAGATGGCCTCTTCGAGCGCCGTGGCGGTCGTGCCATCGGCCGACTGCTTGCACTTCATCGCCGAGGTGATCACGGTGTGGGCCGCCTTGAGCTGCTCAACGTAGCGAGGCGAATCGGCTTTGATCCGCTGCGCGAGGAAGTAGGCCTGCATCGTGTCTTGCACGTGGCCGGCGTGCTCTTCCTTGGTCATCACCCAGCGGGCCATCTGGTTGACCGACTGGGCGGTCGGCTGGCCGCCGGCAAGCAGCTCGTTGAGCTGAGCCTGGGCCTTGGCAATCGTCTTGGCATCTTCGAGCAGCTGCTCAAACCGCAGCTGGTCGCCGTAGATTCCGCAGGGCACCTGGCAGTGAGCAAGGGCAACCGACGGAGCCGCAAAGCCGGCAACAACGATGGCAAGGGCGGTCACTCGGGAAAGGGTTCGAAGCATGAAAGGTATCTCCTGCGGTGCGATGGCAAAAAAAACAACTCGGGGAGCCGCAGGCTGCGGATCTCCCCGAGTCGCAGGATAGTCTCTCGTCACGGACCCCCAAAACGGAACCCGTGCAGCAGGGCGACCTACCACCACCGCTGAAACGGCTCGTAGATCCTGAGAGTCAGCAGCAGCTCGCTGGCCGAATACCGCTCTCGGTAGGTGAAGGGCTGCTGAAACACCTCTGCCACCGCGGTCGATTCGTCAATCGCAAAGAATCGGTAGCCGAGGTCGATCGTCGCCCGCTTGGTGAGGTTGTAGAAGACGCCGCCGCCAGCCTGCCAGGCAAAGTTGGTGACCGGATCGTTGCCCGTGTAGACCGACGCTAGCCCGGTGCCAGAAATGGTTGATCGATACCCGCCGCTGCCGATGCCACCGCCGGCGTAGAAGCCGAGTGACTCATACGGCTGGTAGTCACGCCAGACATTGATCGTGGCCGACCAGATGTCGGTGGCCCTCCGCGTGAGGCTGCCGAGGCCAGGCTCCGAATCGGTGGTGCTGATCTGATCGCGGCCGCGTCCTTCAAACTCCACCCGCAGAGCCCCCATCGGGCGATCGAAGGCAACGCCAATCGTGCCGCCCGCAGTGAAGACCGACTCATTGGAGATCGCGGGCGTCTGTGGGTTGTCGTCGTCGAGCGTGGCGAAGGTCGCCCCGATGATGCCGCCAACATACGGCCGCCACGGCGGCAGCAGGCCCCCGGAGCGGCGGCCTGTTGAGCTGCAGCTGACGCTGTCGCAGCCGACCGAATCACAGCTCGACGTGTTGAACGTAGACGCCACGCTTTCCAGGAAGCTGGCGAGAAGCACAGGACTGGCGGCCTTGGCCTCGGTTTCCGCAACGAGGCTGGGCTCCTGGCGGTCACCCCGTCCGAGCAGCTCGAGATTCTCATCAAGGGCAGCGGCGATCGTTGGATCGAGCGCCGTTGGAGCGGGGGCCGCATGCTGCTCAGCACCGCTCTCGGCCCGGTACGACTCATGCCAGTCGGCCTGAGCCGCGGCGGCTGCGAGCAGGCTCGCGGCGACGAGGCTCAGCCGCGAGAAGGTTCGTGTGGAAAAGATGTGACGCATGAGACAGCCCCCCTTTGGCTGGCCGTTTGGCCGACCGTTTCTGAAGCCCCGTTTCCCTCAAAGGCCCCGGTTTATCGATCGGCGCAGCACAAGCCATTCCTGCATGACATCCGGAGCAGCCCGCAAAGTTTCCGCGACCGGCGGCCTTGGGGGCCTTCAGCGGCAGCTCAAACGAACGGCAAGCTGTCCGTGAAAAAAGCCATCCATGGCCTTTTTCCGCTCAGGCGACGCCCCCTCAAGCCGAGGTTTTTGGGGGTCGCGGGTCGTCGCA
>CALCGM010000099.1 GCA_937900985.1 uncultured Planctomycetaceae bacterium
GTCAATCCGCTCCAGAGCGTCGATGCGGAGTGTCTTTTGGCGAATGCCCATCGTCGTCCACCATTTCTTGCTGGAGTTTCTCTCGAAGAAGGTGCAGACGACGCTCGATGGTTCGCTCGGAGCAGGAAAAACGCTCGGCGAGTTCTGCGTTGGAATGCCCTTCCAACTTAGCAACCGCCAAATCCTGCAGCTGCCCGACACCGAGGTGCGAAAAAAAACATGCGAGCGATTCCTGCATCATCAGCACCATCTCGGGCGACGGTTCGTTGCCGATGACATCGATCACGGCCTGATCGTCGCCGCCGATGAGCCGCTGCGGCTGGCCTCCGCGTCGCTGCCGGCGATCGTGCCGCCGCTTGTCGATCACCTTGCGGGCTGCCATCCGCAGGAGCAGCCGCCAGAGCCCGTCGCGGTCGGCAAGGCTAGGAAACCGGCCGTCTTCCGCGGCCGCGTAGAAACTCTCAAACACACTCAGGGCGACGTCTTCCTCATCCGACACGGCCCGGTTCTCACCGCGGAGCCGCTGCCGCACCGCCCGCACCAGGCGGTCGAAGTAGTGCTGCCAGATCCGGTCTGCCGCAAGCGAGTCGCCCTGCTTGATCTGGTCGATCCAGTGGCTGACGTTCGAGGTGTTGGCCATGCGGCTGCGGCCCTGTGCGGTGATCGGCCTCTGCAGAGTTTAGCCGGGGGTTGCCTCAAAGCTGATGTCGCTGACGGAACTTCCCACCGTAAAGCCGTTCCAGCCGATGATCGAGAAGGCGAGCTGGTCGACGGCGGGCGAGCCCGATGGCGGCACCCAGCGAAGCCGGTCGTGGGGCTGAATCACGCGGCTGGCAAGGTCTGCCATCAGCTGCTGCGGCGATCCGCTCGCCGGTGGCCGCGACACATCGATCCACTCGCTGCCGTCCCACTTCTCCACGCGGCCGGTGAGCGACTGCACCACCACGAAGCGGTCGCTGGCTGGCTCCGTCACCACCGCTGCCGACAGCTCCGCCCAGGAAAACACCACCGGCTGCGGCCCGACGACTGCCTGGTCGATGCGGATGGTCGCCGCGGGCCGCAGCGGCGGCCGGGGCACCGGCAGGGGCACGGTGAGCGCAAAGTTGGCATCGCTGACCGACTGACCGGAGGCCAGGAAAAACTCCTCGCCTGTCTGCGGGGCCACGAGGCTGCGGCTGGCCGGCACGACCACCCGCGGGGCAAGCGGCCCAGCGACCGACGCCGGCGGGAGACCGGTGAAGCCGTAGTGGCCGGCGGCGTCGGTGGTGGCGGTGGGCTCGGCCGTCTGCAGAAACAGCTCCCAGGAGTCGAGCGTCGCCGTGCGAGCGGGGCTGCTGTCGGCACTTTGCACCTCCAGCTGCCACTGGCCGTTGGGCTCGTTCCCCACGATCGCGGCCAGGTCCACCTGTGAAAGCCTCGCCCGGCCCACGCCCTCGGTGAACTCCCTGGCGGGCGTGGCAAACTGGCTGACGAGCATCCGATACGGCTGGCCGTCGGCGGGCAGCATCGTCGGCAGCGGGTCGAACGGGCTGGCCGCTCCCCCCTCCCCGTCGACCGTGGTGCCCAGCAGCGGCACCCGCACGCCCGCAGGCGAAATCAGCGTGACAAACAGCGGCCCGATCACCTCGTCCTCAAGCACCCTGTCGCTCTTCAGCGCAAAGAGCACGCCGAGATCCGTGACCACGCCGGGCAGGCCGCGAACCTCCACCGGCGAGATCGCCGTGAAGGGCCGCTTGAGCGGTCCTGTGCTCGGGACGTTGGGGTTGTCGATCTCTTCGCGGATGCCGATCGCCACCGGCTGCGACGACTCAAAGCCGACGTAGGCCCGCGTCGCCCCCGCTGCGGGGGCCCGGTCGAGCCGGCCGTTGCCATTGAGGTCGAGAAACACGGTGGCGGCTGCCAGCGGCAGGTCGTCGGGGCCCTGCTGGCCGTCGCGGTTGAAGTCTTCAAACACCGTGCCGGCAACCGCCACGCCACCCGCCCGCGCGAGGGCCCGCTCAGCATTGATGAGCCCGACGCCCGTGGCGAACGGCCCACCCTCGCCGGGCATGCCGCTGGCCGTCTCGCCCAGGATCGCAAAGATCTCCACGGGCGTGAGGGCTGGGGCGAGCTGCTTCATCAAGGCCGCAACCGCGGCTGCGTTGGGCGCGGCGGCCGAGGTGCCGGAGAAGTTGGGCAGGCCGTTGAGGTCGATGTCCTGGCCGAAAAACGAGGTGTCGCCGATGTTGGGAGCCACGAACTGGGGCTGTTGCCGCGTTTCGGCCGTGGGCAAACGGTCGCCGTTTGGTGCCAGGAGGATCGGCGTGCCCCCCCATGAGCTCGAGGGCACGAGCTCGGCCGGCTGCTGCCGGTAGGCAGGCGTGCGGAAGTAGTAGCTGGCGCCCACCGCTGCGGCCGTCGCGGAGTTGGCATGAGCGACGATCGTGCTCGTGCCGGCGGCATACTCGACGTCGAGCTGGGCATGGTAGGTCAGATACTTGAGGGTCGTGGGGGCCACGCCTCCGGTGTGGGCGATCACCAGGTCCACCGCGTCGAGACCCACGGGCACCGGCAGGATGCCGCCGATTGACGGATCACCTCCGGTCTGATGGCTGCCATCGAGTCGGTCGAGCAGGGTCTGCCCGTCGGTGGCGTAGACGAAGAGATCGATGTCGCTTGCGTTGGCCCCCCATGGCTGATCCCACTGCAGCCCCAGGCGAATCTCGGTCGTGCCTGCGGGAATCGTCACCCGCTGAAACACATCCACCGCCGTCCCCGGATCGAAGTCGTGCAGAAAGAAGTCGCCTGCCGCGGTGAGCTCCGCAGGGAGGCCCGCGAGGTCTGCCGCGGCCACACCGCGAAAGTCGGATCCGTAGCTGTTGCGGCCGAAGTTGCCTGCCGCGGTGAGGTAGGTCACGCCGGCATCCCGCACAGCCGCGTCGACGGCGAGGGCAACGATGCCATCTTGAAACCAGGGCGCCCCCCCTTCGGTGATGTCGTCGACGATGATCTCGCAGCCAGCGGCAACCAGCTGCTCGATGCTGTCGGCAAACACCGCCGGTGCATTGCCTGCGGTGGCGAAAAACAGCGACGCTCCCGGCGCGATCGAGTGCACCAGCTGGGCCATTGCCCGGCCCTCGTCGCTGCCCGGCTGCGGCTGGCCGTCTTCGACCGTGACCGGGTTTTCCTTGAGCACCACCACGTCTGCCGGGAGCGCTCCGGTGGCGACATCGAAGGCATACCCGCCGAGGTTGTTGAAGCTGTCGGAGATCACGCCGATCTTGATGCCGCTGCCGTCGACGCCAAACCGTGCCCGGGCGAGATCCGCCTGGAGGGCAAGGCCAGCCTGGTTGACGAGGCTGCTGTTGGCCACCGGCTCAATCGCCGCATCGGCAAAGGCCAGGGCTTCGACGGCAGCAAGCGCGTCGATCGCCCCAAACGGCAGCCAGGCCGAGAGGTGATCGCCAAAGGCCACGATCTCGGTGCTGCCGAGACCAGCCAGGGCCTCAGCCACGCTCGCCCCCTGCCCGGGCTCGGCTAGGGCGGTCACCGCGATGCCCTGGCCATCGTGCCAGCTGAGCAGTTCACGCCCAGGCACGCTGGCCGGCGGGCTGTAGTCGGCTGCGGGGGAGGCGTGGCTCTCGTAGTCGGCCGAAATCAGGGCCAGCAGGTCGCCAACAGCCGCCTGCACGGCCGCATCGACCGCCACCAGTTCGCCCGTGTCGTCGTGGGCAAACCCCGGATGGCTGGCCAAGAGCTGCCTCGGCTCAAGCGTCTCCGCAGCCAACGGCCTGGAATCCTGGCCCCGCCGACGGCCACTGAGCAGCGGCCGAACTCTTCCCGAAAACAATGAACGCATGCCTGCCCGCCTGTGGAGAATTCGCAGCCGAAACGCGGCTTCCGGCCATACCAACCAACTAGAAGTTGCAACTCGCCTAGTCAACGCCACTTGGCCGCGGCCTCCAGCAGCCCTGCCCGCTCATGTGAGGGCTCGCGGCTTCAGCAGGCTCGGCTTGACCGTGGAACACCCGCTCGCCGCCAGCATCGCGAGCTCCCGCTCGCAGCAGCCGGCCTGCTGGCCGCAACGGATCTGGTCTGGCGGGAGGGCCTGGCCGACTTCAACCGCTGTGCCGATCAGCCGCTCAAAATCGACGATCGGAGAGCCCTTCTGCCAGTCGGCCTGGGAGAGATCAGGGGCGGTCGCTCGATCCGGCTCATTTTGA
>CALCGM010000100.1 GCA_937900985.1 uncultured Planctomycetaceae bacterium
GTCATGGGAAACTGCGGGTTGGGCTCTTCCGGCGGGGGCTCAAGGCTCCCGGGCGTGTGGCCCGAAGCAAAGAAGCGGCTGGACCGCCGGCTTTCCGACTCCAGCGCGTTGACCGGGCGGGTTTCGTAGGCCCGCCCGCCTGGGTGGGCCACATGCCAGGTGCAGCCCCCGACGCTGCGGCGATTCCAGAGGTCGACCAGGTCGAAGACCAGCGGCGTGTGCACCCCGATCGTGGGGTGCAGGCAGTGGGGAGGCTGCCAGGCGCGGTAGCGAACACCGGCCACGCTCTGGCCAGCCGTTCCGGTGGGGGCAAGCGGCAGCCTGCGGCGGTTGCAGGTCACGGCATACCGCGGATGCATCATCCCGGAGACGAGCACTTCGATCCGTTCCAGCGAGCTGTCGACCATGCGGCTGGTGGCTCCCGGCACGGGCTGCTCACCGAGCACATGCCAGGGCTCCAGCGCCGACCGCAGCTGCAGCTGCACGCCATCGATGGTGATTTCCCCGAGGAGCGGAAAGCGAAACTCGCGGTGGGCGTGAAACCACCGCGGATCGAAGGAGAAGCCTGCTCGAGCGAGGTCGCCGAGGACGTCAGCAAAGTCCTTCATGAGAAAGTGGGGCAGCATGAAGCGGTCGTGCAGGGAGGTGCCCCACCGCACGAGCTGGCCGCGATACGGCTCCCGCCAGAACCAGGCAATCAGAGTCCGCACCAGCAGCTGGGTGACCAGCCCCATCTGCACCTGCGGCGCCATCTCAAAGGCCCGCAGCTCCACCAGGCCGCGACGGCCACCTTCGCCATCGGGCGAGTAGAGCTTGTCGATGCAAAACTCCGCCCGGTGCGTGTTGCCAGTCATGTCGGTGAGCAGATGGCGAAACACCCGGTCGACAAACCAAGGCGGCACCTGGGGGCCAGCCTGCTGCAGCTGCTCGATGGCGATCTCAAGCTCATACAGGCTCTCGTGGCGGGCCTCATCGATTCGCGGAGCCTGGCTCGTGGGCCCGATGAAGAGCCCTGCGAAGAGATAAGAGAGCGACGGATGGTTGTTCCAGTAGGCGACCATGCTCGAGAGCAGGTCGGGCCGTCGCAGAAACGGGCTCTCGCCGGGTGTCGGGCCGCCGAGGACCAGATGGTCGCCGCCGCCGCTGCCGACATGCCGACCATCGACCTCAAACTTCTCCGCACACAGTCGGCTGGCCCGCGCTTCGCCTTCGAGCGTTGTGCGGAGGGCCACCAGCTCGCTCCAAGAGGCGGCCGGCGGCACGTTGACCTCAATCACGCCAGGATCGGGCGTGACCTGGAGCCGTCGGAGGCTCGGCGAACTCGGCGCCGGGTAGCCCTCAAGCACGACCGGCTCGTTGACCGCAGCAGCGGCATTCTCCACAGCCGCCACCAGCTGCAGCCAGTCGTCGGCCACAGGCACGGGAGGCAAGAAGCAGTGCAGCCGGCCCTTCCGCCACTCTGCCGACACGGCTGTTCGCACGAGGCCGGAGCCTTCGGCAATTTCTTTGGGCGAGGGCCAGGGCAGCTGGTGCATCGGCAGCCGGTAGCCAGCCGCAGAGTCGCCAGCCACAAGCAGCAGCGGAGCCTGCTCTTCAAAGGCGGTGCCACGGTTGAGCTCGGCCAGCGGCCAGGGGCTCGTCCGCCAGCGTCGCAGGCCGGCAATGTCTTCACGCAGCAGCGGCAGCACCCAGGCCACCGGCTCACCGAGGGTCAGCGAGGCCCGCTGCCGCGGGTCGTCGCATGCCGGCATCACGCAGGCGGGGTCGAGGCCGAGCTGATGACAGAGCTCTCGCAGGAGCTGGCCCGGCAGATCGCTCGTGCCCGGCAGCGGCCGGGCCTCCGCCTCGTTCTCGGGCGCTTCGTCCGCCTCCGCGGCTGGGTCGGCAATCAGCTCTCGTCGCTGCCAGATCGCCGCCCCGTCGGTCCGCCAGAGCAGCTCGTGAGCCCACCGCGGAAGCTCTTCGCCGGGATACTGCTTGCCCTGCCCTTCAAAGAGCACTCCGCCGTTGCCGAACGCGTCGAGCAGCCCTCGGGCGAGCCGTGCTGCCTTCGCACGTTTCTCGGGGCCGTCTGCTGCGGTGTTCCACTGCGGACTCTCAAAGTCGTCGATCGAGAGGTAGGTCGGCTCGCCGCCGCAGGTCAGCCGCACGTCGTCTTGCGTGAGCTGGGCATCCACCTGCTGCCCCAGGGCATCAATTCGTGCCCAGGCATCGTCGGAGAGGGGCCGCGTGGTTCTCGGCTCTTCGGCGATGCGGTCGACCCGCATGACGACATCAAAGGTTGTCTCGCAGGGATCGACGCCGCCAGTCACCGGGGCGGCGCTGAAGGGGTCGGGAGTGCTCGCCAGCGGAATGTGGCCCTCGGCAGTCAGCAGGCCGCTGGTGGCATCCAGGCCAACCCAGCCGGCCCCTGGCAGGTAGGCCTCAGCCCATGCATGCAGGTCGGTGAAATCGCTTTCCGGTCCGGCAGGGCCGTCGATCGGCTTCACGTCGGGTGCAAGCTGAATCAGATAGCCAGAGCAGAACCGGGCTGCCAGTCCCAGCCGCCGCAGCACCGCCACCAGCAGCCAGGCTGAGTCGCGGCAGCTCCCGCTTCCCAGAGCGAGCGTTTCTTCAGGCGGCTGCACCCCTGGCTCCATGCGGATCAGGTAGGTCACCAGACGGTGCACGCGGCGATTAAGTTCGACGAGAAAATCGATCGTGTGCATGCCGCCTTCGCCTGCCGCCAGGGCTCCGCACTCTGCGACCAGCGCATCAAGTCGCTCGCCGCCAGGTGGCTGCACGAGGTAGGGCGCCAGTTCGGTGGCCAGCCAGGGCTCGTAGGCAAAGGGAAAGCGTTCGCACAATGGCTCAAGGAAGAAGTCGAAGGCGTTGACCGCCACGAGGTCTGCCACCAGGTCGACCGTCAGCGCCAGTTCTCGGGTTTTCTTGGGAAACACCAGACGGGCGATATGGTTGCCCTGCGGGTCCTGCTGCCAGTTGAGGAAGTGCTCCTTCGGCTCGACGGCAAAGGAGTAGCTGGTGATCCTCGTGCGGGAGTGGCTTGCCGGCTTGAGCCGTACCACATGCGGCCCGAGCGAGACGTCGCGGTCAAAGCGGTACGCGGTGCGGTGATGCAGTGCCACACGGATCGACATCTCAGCGTGCTCCGTGCTCAAGGGCCCTAGCCGGCTGTGGAACATGTCTGCCGCCGCCGGTTGCGGTGACCGGCGACCCCCCAAAAACTCGGCTTTTTGGGGCGTCGCTTGAGTGGAAAAAGGCCATGGATGGCTTTTCCCACGAACAGCTGGCAGGTGTCATCGCAGCGCCTCCACAGGACGGGCCGCCGGGCGAGTGGCGAAGAAGGTTTCGTGTACGGCATCGCTGGCCGCGTTGAGCCGGCCCTGCAGGTAATCGATGAAGCCGTGCAGCCCTTCGCCGCCACCGAGGATTTCGTCAATGGCCCCGTAGTCGAGTTCTGCCCGCAGCCGCCCCATCTGCTGCTCTGCGGTCGTCGAGTAGGTGCCCTTCATGCCGCCGGTGATCGCCAGCAGCGATTCCTCGGCTTTCATCAGGCAGAAGTGCACGGCGCGGGGAAACTCGCGGTCGAGCAGGAGAAACTCCGCCACGTTGCGACGGGAAATCCGGCCATGCTGCTTGCGATACATTTCCAGGGCGCTGGCGCTCTCCAAGACGCTCGACCAGTCGATCGGCCCGGTAAGCTCGTCTTCGGCATCCTCGCCGTCGGCTGCTGCGTCGGCAGACATCAGCTCCGTCGGTGGCCGAAAGAAATGCTCGACATCGAGCACGCGGCTGGTCTTGTCGGCCCGCTCGATCAGCCGGCCCATCCGCGCGAAGTGCCAGGCCTCGCCGTGGGCCATGGTGGCGTCGGTCGCACCGGTGATCAGCTGGCTGGCCCGTTTCACCTCCGTGAGAAACTCCAGTGGATTCTCCAGCTCCCCCCGGCTGCCGCTGGCCCCACGGACTTCGAGATAAAAGCGGTTGATCTCCTGCCACATCGCCGTGCTGATCATCTCTCGGACGGTGCGGGCGTTTTCGCGAGCCTGCCCCAGGCAGTTGACGATCGAGTTGGGGTTCTCACGGTCGAAGGCAAGAAACTGGATCACATGCGGCTGATCCGCCAGCCCGTGCCGCTGCCAGAAGTCGGCCTGGTCGCCAAACGTGCAGACCAGGCCGTTCCAGAGACGGCCAGGGTGCATCGTGCCCTCGATCGCCATGTCGAGCGTTGTTTCCGTGGCCCGCGCAATGTTCTCCGCTCGCTCGATCTGGCGATTCATCCAATAAATAGATTCGGCAACGCGTGAGAGCATCGGCATCATGACCGGTTGGTGTGCACAACCCAGGTGTCTTTGCTGCCGCCACCCTGCGAGGAGTTGACGACGAGCGAATCCTTGACCAGTGCCACCCGCGTCAGCCCGCCCGGCAAAACGTAGATGTCTTCGCCATAGAGAATGAACGGCCGCAGGTCGACATGGCGGCCCTCGAGTGAGTCGCCAATCACCGTCGGCACGCGAGACAGCGAGAGCATCGGCTGAGCAATGAAGTTGCGAGGATTCGCCCGGATCCGATCGCGACATTCGTCCCGCTGCTGCTGGCTCGCCCGCGGCCCGAGCACGATCCCATACCCGCCCGACTCGTTGGCCGGCTTGATCACCAGCTCGTCGAGTTTGTCGAGCACATGCCGGCACTGCGTGTCGTCGCCGCAGACATACGTCGGCACATTCGGCAGGATGATCTCTTCGCCGAGGTAGTAGCGAATGATTTCCGGCACAAACGCATACACCGCCTTGTCGTCGGCGATTCCGGTGCCGGGTGCGTTGACGAGCGCCACATTGCCCGCCCGATACGCCCCGATCAGCCCCGGCACGCCCACCACCGAGTCGTCACGAAACACCTGCGGATCGAGAAAGTCGTCGTCGATGCGGCGGTAGATCACGTCGACCCGCTCAAGGCCTCGCGTGGTCCGCATGAAGACGACATCGTTGAGCACGACAAGGTCGGAGCCCTGCACAAGCTCCACGCCCATCTGCCTCGCCAGCCAGCAGTGCTCGAAGTAG
>CALCGM010000101.1 GCA_937900985.1 uncultured Planctomycetaceae bacterium
TCTGCTCCCGCTCCGCGTCGCTCGGCTGCTGGGCGTCTTGAGGCGGCATCTGCCCATCGGCAATCACATCTGCCGCCCGCTGCCAGTGGCGGATCGCCGCTCGCATCCGTTCCGGTGAGCCAGCACCCGCCAGATCGATATCCCCTTCGAGAGCGTCGCCCGAGTGACACTCGTGACAGTAGCGGGCCACCAGCGACACCGCTGCGTCATCCGCCGCAGCCTCGTTCACCACAGCCGCCAACGCGGCCGCGATCGCCGCCACCACCATCGTCGGTTTCAGCCCGTTGCTCATGCCAGCACCTCGCGGACAACACGCCCATGCACATCCGTCAGCCGATAGTCGCGGCCGGCATGCCGAAACGTCAGCTGCTCGTGATCAAAGCCCATCAGATGCAGGATGGTGGCGTGCAGATCGTGCACATGCACCGGCTGCTCGACCGCCCGCAGGCCGTGTTCGTCGGTGGCCCCGTGCACGATCCCCTTCTTGACCCCAGCCCCTGCCAGCCAGGAGCTAAAGGCCCAGGGGTGATGCTCACGGCCCGGTGCGTCGGCGGTGTTGTTGAAGGGCGTGCGGCCAAACTCCGTCGTCCAGACCACCAGCGTGTCGTCGAGCATGCCCCGCCGCTTGAGGTCCCGCAGCAGGCCGGCGATCGGCTGATCGACGTTCTTGGCCAGCGGCACGTGGGTCTGCATGTCGCCGTGGGCGTCCCAGTTGTTGGAGGAGCCGGTGTCGATCAGTTCAACAAACCGCACGCCCCGCTCCACCAGCCGACGGGCGACAAGGCACTGCCAGCCGAAGCCGGTGGTCTGGCCTCGCTGAAGGCCATAGAGCGCGAGCGTCGCCTCGTCTTCCCGGCCGAGATCAAAGGCCTCGGGCACCGCCATCTGCATGCCGAAGGCCGTCTCAAAGCTCCGCAGCCGCGTTTCGAGCAGCGGGTCGCCCTGGCGGTCGCCCAGATGCCTGCGGTTGAGGGCGGTGAGGGCGGCCAGCTCCCGCGACTGCTGCGGCCTGGGGATTCGCGGCGTGACGTTGGCCACCGGTGTTTCCCCGGGCACCACGAGCGTGCCCTGGTGAGCGCCCGGCAGAAAGTCGCTGGCATACACCTGTGTGCCGGCGTAGGTCTGCTGCGGAGCGATCACCACGAAGCCCGGCAGGTTGGCGTTGTGGGTGCCGAGGCCGTAGCTCATCCACGAACCGATGCTCGGCCGCGAAAAGGCGAACGAGCCGGTGTGCATGCCGAGCGTGGCGTTGTAGTGGTTGGAGTGCGAGGTGTGCATCGAGCGGATCAGGGCGATCTCATCGACACACTCGGCCACCTGCGGAAAGAGCGTGCTCACCTGCGTGCCGCACTGCCCGTGTGGGGCAAACTCCCACTGCGGCCGCTTGAGGAAGATCCGCTCGTAGCCCGGCCGGTCTTTGATTTCGGGATGATCGGCCTTGATCTCCTTGCCGTGATCCCGGGCAAGCGCGGGCTTGGGATCAAACGTGTCGACGTGCGACACGCCCCCCGTCATAAACAGGAAGATGATCCGCTTGGCCTTGGCGGGAAAGTGCGGCGGCTTCACCGCCAATGGATCGACCGCAGCCGCCGCCTCACCCTCAAGCAGCTGGCTGAGGATGCCGGGCATCAGCAGCGAGCCGGCCACGGAGCTGCGGAGAAACCCTCGGCGAGCAACGGCCGCGGGCTGGCAGGCCCAGGCGGCGTGATTCGGTGGTGCAGTCATGGGTGTGGATGCCTGTGGTTCTCAGCGCCGCATGCGGCTAGTCGACATGCAGAAACTCACTCGACGCGAGCACCACCCGGGCCAGCCCCGCCCAGGCAGCGACGTCATCCGCAGCGGCGTCTCCGACGAGACCGCTGAGCAGCTCGATCTCTTCTTCAGCGGCCGCTCGCTGCAGGACGAGGGAAAAGGCCTGCTGGATCCGCGCCGCAGCCAGCGAGCCAGCCGCGGGGGGTGTCGGACACTCGGCGATCAGCCGCGCAGCCAAGGCCTCCGCCTGCTCGTGAAAGAAGGGGTCGTTGAGGAAGTAGAGGGCCTGCGTGGGCACGGTCGTGGTTTCCCGTCGCGGCGTGCTGGCGTTGGGGTCGGCGCCGTCGAAAACCGCGAAGAACGGATGCTGTCGCTGCCGCGGTCGCATCACGTAGGCGCTGCGGCGCGTTGTCGGATAGACCGCCTCAAAGGGGCCGTGCTGCGTGAACGTCCAGGTCGACTCTGGCGGGAAGGGATGCGCCTCGCCTGCCGACCGGTCGAGCCGGCCGCCGACGGCCAGCAGACTGTCGCGAAGCTCTTCGGCCGAGAGCCGGCGACGAGCGAAGCGGGCGAGCAGACGGTTGTCGGGATCGGCCTCCACCGCCGCGTGCACCGCCAGGCTGCTGCGGCGGTAGGCCTGCGTCTGCATGATCAGCCGGTGCATCGGCTTGAGCCTCCCTCCTTCGGCGAGAAACCGCGCCGCCAGCCAGTCGAGCAGTTCGGGATGACTCGGCGGCTCCCCGCGGGAGCCGAAGTCGTTGGCGGTGGCCACAAGCCCGCGGCCGAAGTGCCACAGCCAGAGCCGGTTGACGATCACGCGTGCTGCGAGCGGCTCGGCAAGAATCCACTCGGCAAGCTCGGCTCGCCCGCTGCCTGCCTCCGCTGCGACCGTCTCTCCGCCAAACACATCGAGCCAGCGGCGAGGCACCACCTCCCCGAGCTGCTCCGGATCGCCCCGCAGCTGGATCGCCACATCGGTCGGCTCGGCATCCACCACGGCGTAGGCCAGCGGAAACACCGGCTCCGGCCCCGGCTCGGGCGGCAACGGCTCCACGGCCCCAGCCTCCGCTGCCGCTGCCTGTGCTGCCACCGCGGCCTCGTAGGCGGCCTTGTTGTGCTCCCACGACTGCCGTGCTGCCGCCATCGTCTCCGCCGAGACCAGCGGCACGAGGTCGCGGGGCTGCCCCTGTGGCTCGCAGCCGGGAAAGGAAAACCGCGTGCTTTCGAGGATGCCACACAGCGCGTAGTAGTCTTCGCTGGAGACGGGATCGTATTTGTGGTCGTGGCAGCGGGCGCAGCCGGTGGTCAGCCCCAGAAACGCTGTGCCGAGGTTGTCGATCACATCCTCGTAGGTGAGGTGGCGGTCTTTCTGGATGTCGTGGCCAAAGCGACGGGCGATCGCCAGGTAGCCGGTGGCCACAATGCCCTCGTTGAGTCGCTCACGCGGCTCGTCTGCCCGCACCAGGTCGCCCGCCAGCTGCAGCCTGACAAACTCGTCGTAGGGCATGTCGGCATTGAAGGCGTCGATCACCCAGTTGCGATACCGCCAGGCATGGGGCAGCGGACGGTCGGTGTTTTCACCTGCTGTGTCGGCGTAGCGGACGACGTCGAGCCAGTGCCGCCCATACCGCACGCCGTAGTCGGGGGAGGCAAGCAGCCGGTCGATCAGCCGCTGCGTTTTGTCTGACGACGGATCGGCGACATAGGCTTCCACCTCGGCGGCGGTCGGCGGCAGTCCGGTGAGGTCGTAGGTGGCCCGGCGAAGAAACGTGCGGTCGTCGGCCGAGCCGGCAACCGGCAGCCCGGCTTCGGTGATCGTGGCGTCGAGCATCGCGTCGATCCGCTCTGGCCCGCCCGAGGGATCGGTGGCGGCCAGCGGTGCAAACGCCCACCAGCTGCGGGCCTCCGCTTCGCTCATCCCGCCGATGGAGGCGGTGGCCACGCGGGGATCGAACGCTCCGTCGGCGACCCACCGGGCGAGCACCGCGATCTGGTCGGCCGAGAGGGGCGGCCCTGCATCCTCCGGCGGCATCCGCCAGGCAGGGTCATCACCACGCACCGCGGCCATCAGCAGCGACGCCTCTGCATCGCCGGGCACAATCGCCGGGCCGCTCTCGCCCCCAGCCGCCCAGCCCTCTCGCGTTTCCAGCGAAAGACCACCGCCCGCCTTCTCGCCGGCATGGCACTCGGAGCAGCGGCTCACCAGCAGCGGCCGCACCTCTTTCTCAAAGAACGCCTCGGCAGCCGGATCGGCTGCAGCCGCAAACGCGTGGCTGACGAGGACCGCCGCTCCCGCCATCACCCCAATGGCAGCACGCGGCAGCCTGGGCAGGCAGCCCCAGCACCGCGGCAGCGTCGCAGCCCGCCTCTGCCCGCTCACGCCGAACCTCCGCTCTCGCAGACCCACGACGCGATGTGCACCTCGACCGCCTTGCGGGCCGCGGTCGCATCACCGCTGGCCAACACATCGATCAGATCCCGGTGAGCAGCGAGGGTGGCCGCCAGCACGTCCGCCGAAATCGCTTCACGAAGCCGCTGCAGCGTTCCCAGCCAGAGCCGCAGCTGAGGCTCGATGGCACGCCATGCAGTGATCAGACGGCGGCGGCCGGAGGCCTCCATGATCGCAGCGTGAAAGGCGAGGTCGAGCTGGCTCACCTCGTCAAGCGTGGTTGCCTCCTCCATCTCCGCGACATTGCTGCGGAGCGTCTGCTCGATCGCCGCGTGAAACCGCGTGGCCGCATGCCCCGCCGCTGTCGACTCCAGCGATGCGCGAATGCCGCAGATGTCTTCCACGTCGTCGTTGGTCAGCTGCACAACGCGGCTCCGTCCCACCGCGTCGAACACCACAAGCCCCTCCCGCTCCAGCTGCCGCAGCGACTCCCGCACCGGCGCCCGGCTCACGTCGTGGGCCGCCGCGATCGTCGGCTCGCTGATCTTGGACCCCGGCTCGCGAACCCCGGTGACGATCTCCTGCCGGAGATGCTCCGTGATCACGAGGGCCAGCGTTTTTCGGCGGCTGACAACACGACGGGGCGACGAACGCTTGGGGGACGGCAGTGCGGGCATGAACGGAAAGGCTCTCCGTGGAAGAAAGGTGATCCCGAAAACCGTCGCGGCCGCACATCGCGTCACACACGTCTTCAAGAACTTTTAAGTCTACCCTCCCCTCCTAAAAACTGTCGACAGTTCGGGGGGGCACTTAATGTGTTGGAAGACCGCCCGCGGATGGTCCGGCTCGGCAGGCGGCAAAAGTCTCGTCGCAGGACCAGGATAGGCCCAAACGCTCCTCGAGCGTTCGCCGACCC
>CALCGM010000102.1 GCA_937900985.1 uncultured Planctomycetaceae bacterium
AAGAGCAACGCCTCGTTGGACTGCGAACTGGCGATGGGCAGGTCGAGCATCGCGGTCGGGAAGTTCGACACGCAGACCAGATCACCACCGTCGGCCTGGTAGTATTCTTCGCCCGTCGCCTCGTCTCGCCAAAACGAACTTCCCGCAAAGACCCAGTCGGTCTCCAGCGACATGCCTGTGCGGGTGTTGCGGACCCAGTCTTTGGCGTCGCTTGTCTGCGGCATGCCCTCGGCATCGGTCCACCGCACCTCAACCCGCACCTGTGGGCCTCGCGCGGCGCGATAGTCTGGCGCAAACTGCACAGGCTCCCCGGCCTGCATGCCGATCGCCAACAGTCCGGTGTGCACCAGCCGGGCAGACGCATCGACCGCCACCACCGACTCGTGCTCTTTCGTGCGACGCGGACAGGCGAAGAACTCGATCTGGCCCCGCTGCAGCGCGATCTCACCGCCGACCACCACCTGGCCGGCGTCGCGATCCAGCCAGACCTTTTCGGTTGGTGAGAGCCGGGTCATCTCGGGATGCGGATCAGGGGCTGCGGTCGCTTCCGCTGAAGCCTCGTCGTCGCCGCGGGCCGGAGGAGGGCAGAGGGCCATGCCGCTCATCACGGCAGCAAGGGCCGCAGCACCCAGCAGCGGTCGCCAGCAGGCCACCGCGTTCCGCACGCCTGGGAGGCTCCTCAAACCATGCCTGCCGAGACGTCTCAGCCGCACAGCCAGCGTGGTGTTTCCGTTCATGACGACCGCACCTCCCATGCCTGATTGCCCCTTGCCACCGGCTGCCGTGTTGTACCATACGACGCGACTGCCCCCGCGAGGAGAGATGCGATGCCAGCCGGCACCACCGAAGCCCCCGAAGCCACCCACCCCGCCGTCGACGAAGCGGAGTCGACGCCGCCGGCCGCGGCACAGCCCCGCACAGCCCGGCAGTGGCGGCCAGCCAAGACTGTGGTGAGTCGGCGGCTTGAGGCCCTGGCAAAGCAGGCAACGGTCGCAGCGAGTCGGCAGCAGATCGCCAAACTCGCGCGACGGCTCCAGGCCACAACCGGCTCGGCAAAACGGGCCGAGCGGATCGACGCCGCCGTGGAAACCATGCTTGCCGACGCCGACACGGGCTCGGCCAATGGCCTGCTGCGGCTCGAAGCGGCCACCTGGGTCGTTGCCTGGCGGCTGGGCTCCAAGCATGCCGGCAGCACCGCTTCGCTGGAAGCCGCCCTCCTCGCCTTGGCCGACGAGGCCGAAGCCCGCCTCCGTGAGGGCGACACCGTCGTCGCTGCATTCGTGCTCACGGCGAGCCGTCTGCTGCACAGTCGAGCCACCCGGCAACGCAGCCAGGCAGAAGCGGGCGTCTGGACCGCCTGCGAAGCGGAGATCCTCAAGCTCGTCACCTCGTCAGGCGTCGTTTCGCTCGACGACTCCACGGCGGTCGTCAGCCGCGTCGCCCGCTGGACGCACATCCGGGAAGCTGCCGTGGCCGCCGCCAAGGCCGCCAAGGCGAAGCAGACGTTTGCCCGCAAGGCTGAGCAGCGGTGGAAGAAGGCGATCGCCGCAGCCCTCCGGCTGCTGGGCCCCGGCGGAGCGGCAGTCGCGCCGAGCGAGGAGGCCCGTCTGCCTGCCGCCTACGGAGATGCGATCGTTCAGGCCGCCGCCCGCCACGGTGGCAAAGCGGTCCGTAAGGCGGCGGCACTTCTTCAGCGGCCGCCGCAGAAGCGGCC
Source organism: uncultured Planctomycetaceae bacterium (assembly GCA_937900985.1). GTDB lineage: Bacteria > Planctomycetota > Planctomycetia > Pirellulales > UBA1268 > M30B53. Next base: position 1,715 of record CALCGM010000102.1, read on the forward strand.
GAACCGCGAAGACGGGGCCATCGACCTGAACCTCGATGACCGCCAGGCAGCAGTCGCCGTGCTCCGCAGCAGCTGGCAGGGGCGACCGGTGCGGGTTTTGCTCGACTATCGCAGCGAGAATCCACACCTCGAGGTGGTGGCTGGCAGCCGGACGCTGCTGCATGGGCCGTGGCAGTGGCAGGTGCACCTGGGGAGTGAACGCCTCTCCGCTGAGGGCCCCTGGGCTGTCTGCCATCACGAGGAAGACGACGATGTCACCCTGCTGGTGATTGCCGCGATGCTCACCGGCGGCCTGCGGCTCGAGCGGCATCTGCTGCTCGGCCGCGAGGATCGGGTGATGCTGCTGGCCGATGCGGTGGTCGACGCTGGCGGCGATTCTCCCCCCACCGGCGTGACCTACCGAGGCAGCCTGCCGGTCGCGGCTGGCGTGGACGTCACCGCCGCAGCCGAGACCCGCGAGCTGACCATCGCCGATACCAAGCCCCAGGCGATGCTGATGCCCCTGGCCCTGCCGGAGTGGAACTGCAGCCACACCGACCACAGCTGGGGCTGGGACGCGAGCAGCCGAGAAATTACGCTCACACAGCGGTCGCCCGTGCGAAGGCTCTTCGCTCCGGTCTGGGTGGATCTGGCAGCCCGCCGTTTTCGCACCCAGGTCACCTGGCGGCAGCTGACCGTTGCCGACACCCGCGTGATCCTGCGGCCCGAGCAGGCAGCCGGCTTCCGCATCCAGGCCGGGCTCACCCAGTGGCTGCTCTACAGGGCCCTCGACGAACCCCGCAACCGCACCTTCCTCGGCTGCAACCTCTCCAGCTTCTTTCGGCTGGGCACGCTGGGCGACGACGGACTCGTGTCGCAGATGGCCGAATGGTAGACGCCTTTTCTCACGCCCCCGCCGAAGCGGCGGACCCACGCACCGCTCGGCTGCGAGCCAACCTCGAAGCGGTTCGCGGTCGCGTCGCCGATGCCTGCGGGAAAGCGGGCAGGAGGCCGGAGGATGTCTGCATCGTGGGAGTGAGCAAATACGTGTCGGCGGACGACACGGCCCGGCTGCTCGACTGCGGTCTCACGGATCTCGGTGAGAGCCGCCCGCAGCTGCTCTGGGAAAAGGCTGAGGCCCTCGCCGGCCGTCTGCCGGTTCCTCGCTGGCATATGATCGGCCACCTGCAGCGCAACAAGCTCCGCCGCACCCTGCCACTGCTGTCACTGCTGCATTCACTCGACAGCCATCGGCTGGCGGCGGCCATCACCGAGGAGGCCGCCAAATCGGGTATGGCCTGCAAGGTTCTCATCGAGGTCAATCTCACTGGCGATCCCGGCCGCAGCGGCGTCAGCTTTGCCGAGCTTGAGCCACTCGCCGAGGCTGTTGCCGCGAGCGGTTCGATGCAGCTGCTGGGCCTGATGGGCATGGCTGATCGACCCGACCGACCGGGCGACTCGCCACGAGCCCAGTTTGCTCGGCTGCGGGAGGCACGCGACCGGCTGCAGAGCCTGTTTGCCTCTCCCGACACGCCCGGCCGCGTTCCCGGCGAACTCTCTCTCGGCATGAGCGGCGACTTCGAAGAGGCCATCCTCGAGGGCTCGACGATGGTGCGGATCGGCTCCGTGCTCTGGGAAGGGCTGCTGCCCGAACGCTGAACGCCACTGCCGCTTCAGTCGTCGAACCGGACCTCAAGGATCTCAAAACGGCTCGTGCCAGCCGGCACATCGATCTCCACGGTCTCCCCAATTTTTCGACCGAGGAGCCCTTGGGCGAGCGGGCTCGCCACGTTGATCTTGCCGGCGTCGTAGTCTTCCTCGCCAGCTCCCACGAGGACAAACTCCTCGTTGTCGCCAAAGTCGAGATCCTTCACCACGACCGTTGCACCAAAGACCACCTCGCCGGTCGCCTCCTTGGGCCGCTCCACGAGCACCGCTCGGGCGAGCTTGTCGCGGAGCACATTGATCTTCGCCTGCAGCATCCCCTGGCTCTCGCGAGCTCCGTGGTATTCGGCGTTTTCGCTGAGGTCACCCTCGCTGCGAGCGTCGGCAATGCGTTTGGCAACCAAAGGCATTTCCACCGTCTCAAGGTGCTCCACCTCGGCCTTGAGCTTGTCGTAGCCGTTCTTGGTCATGGGAATGCGATCAGACATCTCTCTCTCCTCTCTGCGCCTTTACGAGAAAGCGCGAACCTCAACAGTGACGTCACGAGAACTCGCACGAGCCGTGCGTCGCGACAAGGAGACGCGATCGACGCGTCATCCGCAGACGATCATGTGTCGCCCGAATACAGAAGCCTGCCACAGTTGCGGCAGGCAACAAGTCGTCCAAGGATCAGTTCCGAGAGCATGTTTCCGGTGATCTTCTGAAAGCACCCTCCACAGCTCTCCCCTTCGACGGCAGCCAAGCCATCGGCTCCCTTGCCCCGCACCACGCGGTCGTAGGTGCTGCGGACGTCTGCCGCGAGCTCGCCTTCGACCTCTGCCAGGCTGGCCCCGACGCGGGTCAGCTCGGCTTCGATCTCCGACTTTTCCTGGGCCACCTCGGCTTCTTTACCAGAGAGCCGTTCGCGGGCAGCGGAGACGAGCTGTTCGGCCACGGGGGCCTCCGCCTTCGCCGCATCCGCTCGCTCGAGCAGTTCCAGGATCTCATCTTCGAGCACCCGGCTGGCCATCTGATCGGCCGCGATCTGCTCCTCGAGGGTTTGATACTCGCGATTCGTCTTGCAGGCGTTTCGCTTTCCCTCCAGGTCGACGATCTTCTGTTCCGCTGATCGCAGCTGCAGCTGCTTCTGGTCAGCCTGCATCCGCAGCCCTTTGGCCCGCTCCAGAATCTCCGCCAGGC
>CALCGM010000103.1 GCA_937900985.1 uncultured Planctomycetaceae bacterium
GGTGGCGGCCATGCGGCTGCTGCCATGCCTGCCGGGCACCGGTACCAAAACGCCTAGAAATGTCGGAGATGTCTCCATGGCTGCCGCCTCGCCACACCCCGAGCCCAGCGCCCACGCGGCCACCGAGGCGACTCAGCCAACAGCTGGAGTGCCGGCAGCACCCACCCGGCCATCGCGGCAGGACCTGGTCGTGACGCCCGCGGCGCCACGGCCGTGGCTGGCGGCCGCCGTCGTGCTCTGCAGCCTGGCTGGCTTTGCGACCGCCTACACTCTCGAGATCGGGCGGCAGCGGCTTGATGAGCAGCCTGCCGACTTGGCCGCGGCGGAGCCCCTGCAGGCAAACGCCTTTCCGATGCCGCCATCTGACGACGCGGCGATGAGCCCGCCCACCGGCGAAGGCTCTCGCTTTGCTGCCGCAGCGGATGGTCCTGCGGATGTGGTCACGGCGGCAGCCGGATTTGCGGAGACAACGACGACTGCTGGAGAACGCTATGCGACGTTTGCTGAGGACGACGACGCCACCGGCTCGCGATTTGGCGGTGGCCAGCTGACTGCTGGCGTTGAACCTACGACCGACGCCGCAGGCACTCGCGCGGCCGAGCAGCCATGGACAGGGCTGGAGCCTCGGGCTCCCGCTGAGTTTGACGGCGAGCCGCAGTCGATCACCGTCCGCAAGCCGCCGGTGCCGTTTGCTCCGCTGGCCTCGGCAGACCTGCCGCCCTTGGAGCCAGAAGAGCCAGCCGTCGCTGAAGACGGGCAGGCAGCGGCTGTTGCGGAGGAGCCTCCAGCGGCTGAGCCTATCGCGGATCAGCCTGAAGAGGAGATGCCGGCAAGCGGGACCTCCGAAGCGATCGACCAAGAGGCGGATGTGGAAGCCGAGCCGGTTGTCGGCAGCTGGGACGCCGACGAGCAGCGGGTCGAAGACTCTGGCTTTGCAGCAGCGGCCGCCCCAGAAGAGGCCGAGCCCGTCTTCACCGAGCCTGCCGTCGCACCAGCGGCTGCCGCCCCGCCGTCGGGCTTTCGGGCCATGGCCGACGTCGAGCCCGGCTTTGCCAGGCCGGTCGTCGATGATCAGCCGCTGCCGCCGGCAAGCGGAGGCTCGTTGGCCTTCGATGACCCCGACGCACCGATCCCCGTGACGCCGCCGTCGTCCCCGCGGTTTGGCAGCCCTCCGCCGGCGGATGCCCCGGCCGACGCCCCGCCTCCATCGGCCGCTCGCTATGCCAGCTCCGATGCGATCCGGGCCTTCGGTGGCAATCTGCCCGAGCGGCCGATGCTGCCGGGCGGTGCCGGCTCCGAACTCATGCCGCAGCCCCCAGCCCGCGAAGCCGATCCACTGCCACGCTCGCAGCCAGCCCTCGCAGCCCCAGGCTTTTCCTCGCCAGCGATGCCGCCCCAGGATGCAGCCCCCGTGGCTCAGCCGGCCTTTCCAGGCCAGGGCCCAGGCTATGGAGTGACCGGCACCGGCCGGCCTGGCCCTGCGATGCTGGAAGGCATTCAGGCGCCGCAGGTGGCCGTGGAAAAACGAGGGCCGCGGGAGGTGCAGGTGGGCAAGTTTGCCCGCTACGAGATTCTGGTTCGCAACGTCAGCAGCGTGACGGCCCACGATGTTGAACTGTTTGACACGGTGCCTCAGGGAACGTCGCTGGTCAGCACGACCCCGCCGGCCGCCCCGGGGGCCGAGGGCGAACTGACCTGGCAGCTGGGGAGCCTCGAGCCGGGTGAACAGGCCCGTGTGCTGATCGAGGTGTTGCCGACCGACGAGGGCGAAGTGGGCAGCGTGGCCAGCGTGCGGTTTGCCGCGAAGGCCTCGGTGCGGTCGCTCGCCACCCGGCCCGCCTTGGCGCTTGAGATTGAGGAGCCGGCCGCGATGCGGATCGGCGGTGAGATTCCCGTGGTGATCACCGTCTCCAATCCTGGCACCGGCAGGGCCACGGGCGTGGTGCTCGAAGGTGTGTTGCCCGAAGGGCTGGCCCATCGGGCGGGCCGCGAGCTGGAGTTTGACATTGGCAGCCTCAAGCCGGGCGAGTCGCGAAGCATCGACCTCATGCTCTCCACCACCGGTCCTGGCATGCACCGCATGGACGTTGGGGTGCGGGCTGACGGTCAGCTGGAAGAACGGGAGGCGGTGGTTGTGGAGGTGACGGCCCCCACCCTCGAGCTCACCGCTGAGCTGCCGAGCCGTCGCTACCTGCAACGGCCAGCCACCTGCGTGCTCTCGATGGCCAACTCGGGCACCGCAGCCGCCCGATCGGTGGAGCTCGCCGCCCAGCTGCCTCCAGGGCTGAAGTTTGTCAGTGCCAACAACGCGGGCTACTACGACGAGAAAAACCATCGCGTGCTCTGGCAGCTGGAAGAGCTGCCGCCGGCGGAGATCGGCAGCGTGGAGATGGTGGTGATGCCGATCGCGCTGGGAAGCCAGCAGGTGGTGGCGGCCGCCCGCAGCCCCGACGGCCTCGCCGACCAGGTGGCCCACGTGCTTGAGGTGGAAGGCGTTGCCGCCCTGACCTTTAGCGTCGTCGACAGCGAGGATCCGATCGAGGTTGATGGCGTGACCGAATACGTGATCCGGGTCGGCAATCAGGGGACAAAGCCTGCGGGCGATGTTGAGGTCACTGCCACCATGCTCGGCGACATGCAGCCGGTGGAGGCCTCTGGCCCCGTCGACTACCGCATCGAAAACCTGACGGTGGTCTTTGCGCCGCTGGCGCGTCTGGCACCGTCGGAAGAGGTCGTGTTTCGGGTCCAGGCCCGCGGTCGGCGGGCGGGTGACCAGCGGGTGCAGGTGCAGGTCACCGGTGCCGATCAGCAGACGCCGGTGACCAAGGAAGAAGTCACGCGGGTGTATGCCGATCGCTGAGCCTGCCGGGCAGGGCTTGCGGCTACCCTCGCAGGGCGGCCCCACACCGCTGCGTGCAGGACTCGAGGATCGCGTCGATCACCTGCTTGACCTCGTCGCCGGAGAGCGTGGCCTCGCTGCTTCGCAGGGAGAGCGACACCACCATGCTCTTGCGACCCGGGCCGATGCGGGCCTCATCCCGCCAGACCTGAGTGAGCGTGAGCTGTTCCAGCAGGCCTCCCGAGGCCTCGTCGATGGCCGAAGCCAGCGAGGCCCAGGCCACCTCTTCATCCACGATCAGGTTGAGATCCCGTTCGACCGGCGGAAACTCACTGGGGCGATTCACGGAGCGATCGCTCACCTCGGCGGTCTCGATCAGGTCGAGCCGCAGCTCAAAGGCGGCAACGGCGGACCCCAGGTTGAAGTGGCTGATCAGGCCTGGTGACACTTCACCGACCACGCCCACCCAAACAGAAGGCTTGCCGGCGAGCGACAGCATCACGTCGGCGGTGCGGCCCACCGCAAGCAGCGGATGCGAGGCCGGCCGATACGACACCCGCGGCGGCGGCCCGGTCAGCCCGGACGGATCGATGCCCAGCCGTGCAAAGACCGCCTCGACGAGTCCTTTGGCATCCGCATACTCTCCCGTCACCACGGCGGAGAAAAACTGCGGCTCGGCCGGGAGCTCTGCCGCCGGAAGGTAGCCGCGGGCGATCTCAAAGAGGTCGCCATGCGGGGCGGCTGATGCCAGGTTGTGGCCCCGCGCTTCCAGCAGGCTCGGCAGGAGGCTCCGCCGCAGCCGGTCGGCTCCGCGGACGAGCGGCGGGGAGATCGTGAGGGCGGCTGCGTCGGTCCAGGGGCTGCCGAAGCCGTCGAGCACCTCATCAACGACGCTGCGGGTCATCGCCTCGCAGCAGCCGGCGGCCAGCAGCACCTCCGACGCCTGGCGGGTCACGTCCTGCCGCCGCGTGTCGGCGACGGGCCGTGCAGCGATGGTGGCGTCTTCCGGAATGATGTCGTAGCCGATGATGCGGCCGACCTCCTCGACGAGGTCGATCTCACGGGTCACGTCGCGACGCCAGGAGGGCACACGCCAGAGGCTGATCTCGTCGTCAGCGCCTTCCGTCTGCTCGGTGAAGCCCAGCGCCGTCAGCGTGGCCTGCTGCTGCTCCCAGGGAATCTCAACCCCGAGCACCTCGCTGACCCGGTCAACCGCGAGGGCCACGGTCGTGTCGTGGCTCGCGAGCTCACCGGCGGTGGCCACACCATGCTCCAGCCGGCCTCCGGCGAGGTCCATGATCAGGGTGGCGGCCCGCAGGCTCGCCCATTCGACAGCGGCCGGGTCGGGGCTTCGCTCAAAACGAAACGATGAGCCGCTCGCCAGCACGAGGCTGCGTGCGGCCGTGCGGACCGCCAGCGGGGCAAACTGGCCGCTTTCCAGGAGCACGTCGACCGTGGTGTCGGAGATCTCGCTGTCGGCGCCGCCCATCACGCCCGCAAGCGCTATGGGCCGCTCGGCATCCGCGATCACACACATCCGTGGATCAAGCTCATACCGCCGATGATTGATCGCTTCAAACGCTTCGCCCGCTCGGGCAGGACGGACGATGATCCGGCTCCCCCGCACGCTCGCCAGGTCGAAGGCGTGCAGCGGCTGGCCGCACTCGAGCATCACGTAGTTGGTGATGTCGACGATGTTGTTGACGCTGGCGATGCCGACGGTGGCCAGCCGGTTGACGAGCCAGGAAGGGCTCTTGCCCACCCGCACGCCGCGGAGGACGCGGGCAGAATAAAAGGGGCACATCGAGCGGTCGGCAATCTCCACCGACACGCTCTGGGCCGCCTGGCCGCCCGCCTCAAGCGGCCGTGGGGCCGGCACGAGTAGCGGCCGCTCAAACAGCACCGACAGTTCGCGGGCGACGCCGATGTGCCCCAGGCAATCGGGGCGATTGCTCGTGACCTCGATCTCGATCGCTGTGTCGTCGCCGACGCTGGTGGTCGACTCGTGATTGAGCCCGGAGAGGGCCAGCCGCTCCACCAGTTCGTCAACCGGTGCAGACAGGCTCACATACTCAGCTAGCCAGTCGGTGGAGACGATCATCCGAACTGCTCCAGGAAACGGACGTCGTTGCGGTAGAAGTCGCGAATGTCGGCCACGCCATAGCGACGGGCGGCGATCCGCTCAACGCCGAGGCCGAAGGCGAAGCCCGACACCTCATCCGGGTCGTAGCCCACCGCCTCGAGAACGGCAGGATCGACCATGCCCGCGCCTCCCATCTCCACCCAGCGGCCGCCCCACTCCATGTCGACCTCCACGCTCGGCTCGGTGAACGGGAAGAACGAGGGCCGGAAGCGGACATGCACATCGCCACCGAGGAAGTTCGAGGCGAACAGCCGCAACACGCTCTTGAGGTGGGCCATTGTGGTGCCCTTCTCCACGAGCAGACCTTCGACCTGATGAAACATCGGGTAGTGCGTGGCGTCGGCGGTGTCGGGGCGGTAGACGCGGCCGAGCGACACGATCCGCAGGGGAGGCGTGCGGGCTTCCATCACCCGAATCTGCACGGTGCTCGTCTGCGACCGCAGCAGCAGCGGGTCGTGGCCTTGGGCGACGTTGAGATAGAAGTTGTCGAGGGGATCCCGGGCGGGATGCTCCGGTGGAATCGCCAGGGCCTCGAAGTTGTGCCACTGGTCTTCGACCTCGGGGCCGTCGACGCACTCAAAGCCGAGGCGGGCCATGATGCCCTGCACCTCGCGGATGGTGCGGGTGATCGGATGCAGCCTGCCAAGACGCAGCGGCCGGCCGGGAAGCGTGACGTCGATCGCAGCGGCTTCAGGCGAGGCGGCCGACGCAGCGAGCCGGTCTTGGGCCGCGTCGAGCAGCGCGGCAACGGCCTGCTTGACCTCATTGAAGGCCCGCCCAGCCTGAGGTCGGTCAGCAGAGCTGACCCCTCCGAGCATCTTTTGGATCGCCTTGAGCCGGCCGCTCTTGGCACCGGCAAAAGCAACGCGGGCTTCCTCGAGCCCGCCTGCATCCCGGACATCGCGGAAGGCAAACTCAGCCTCTTCGCGAAGCCGATGCACCTCGAGGACAAACGATTCAAGATCCACGCTCTTGCACAGCCTGCGAGGCACACGACTCGAGAAACTACATCAGGCCAGGTCAGGCCGCATCAGGCCAGGTCAGGCCGCGGGGGCCACTGTTTCGGCACCCAGCGCCACGCGGACCTGCTCGACAACCGCGTCGAACGACGTCGGATCGGCGATCGCCATCTCGGAGAGCGTCCGCCGGTCGAGCTCAATGCCCGCCTTTTCCAGGCCGGCAATAAACTCGGAGTAGCGGAGGCCACGTTCGCGGACCGCAGCATTGATGCGGATGATCCAGAGGCGACGGAACTCCCGCTTGCGACGGCGACGGTCACGGTGTGCGTAGACACCCGCCCGGATGATCGACTCCTTGGCGGTTCGCAGCAGCTTCCGACGGCCGCCGACGTATCCCTCGACACGCTTGAACAGACGCTTTTTGGCGCGATGACGGGGGACGGCACTCTTAGTACGCATGATGAAGGCTTTCGCTGAGGGCGGGCACGGGATCGTGATCCGCGAGAACGTTTTCTAATGTC
>CALCGM010000104.1 GCA_937900985.1 uncultured Planctomycetaceae bacterium
TCAATCACTCGTTCCTGAACAGATGCCACGTCTGGTCTCCTCGTGTCGCGTGTGGTCGATGCGTGCAATGACGGCCCAACGCTGCCGCCTGCGAATGCCTAAAACGTACCTGCAAAAAACCTGTTAAGCCGCTCCGAAAGCGACGCCAAGAGCTCTTGCGAACAACTGCTCCTCCCGTGGCATGGCTGCTCGTTCAGAAACGAGAAAACCACCGCCTCGACAGGCATGGTGCCGTGCCCGACCAGCGCGTGACGCAGGCAAAATACCTGCTGTTTCCAACACTGTCTAGACCTGAGCCACCCCTCTCTCACGGCAGTTTTCACGAACTTCCTAGCCAATCAGCCCCCCGTCAACCACCATCACCTGAGCCGTGAGGTAACTGGCCGAAGGCGACGCGAGGAAGAGCACGGCGTCGGCGATCTCCCACGCCTCGCCAAGCCGCTTGGCGGGTACCCGCTTCTTCACCTCGTCGAGCAGTGCTGGGCCGAGCGCCTCCGTCATCTCGCTGGCGATGAACCCAGGGGCCACGGCATTGACCGTGATCTTCCGGCCGGCGAGCTCTTTGGCGACGGTGCGGGTGAGGCCGATCAATCCCGCCTTTGAGGCGGAGTAGTTGGACTGGCCCGGGTTGCCGATCATACCGGAAACGCTGGCCACGTTGACGATGCGGCCATACCGCTGCTGCATCATCGGGCGGCTCGCGGCCCGCATGAAGAGAAACGGCCCCCGCAGGTTGGTCGAGATCACAGCATCCCATTCGTCATCGCCCATCCGCGGCAGGAGTGTGTCGCGTGTGATGCCGGCGTTGTTGACGAGAATGTCAACCTTGCCGAAGGCCTCCACGATCGCGTCGACGGTCGACGTGACGGCGTCGGCATCGGCGACGTCGCAGGGGAAGGCCTGGGCCTCGCCGCCCGCCGCCTGAACGGCCTCGACGAGCGACGCCAGCTTTTCCGCGTTGCGAGCCACCGCCGCAACCTTCGCTCCATTGGCTGCGAGGGTTTCGGCAACCGCGCGGCCGATGCCCTGCGAGGCACCGGTGACAATGGCGACCTGGCCGCTGAGATCGACGGCCAGCCGGGCCGGGGGTGTCTGATTCTTCTCCGCCATCCTGCGTTGATCCTTTCCGGATGCTTGTATCGCCCCCGGTTCTTGGAGGCGTCCTGGTTCGCGTGTTCGGCGAAACGGCCGCGACGACCGACCGGTCTGTCACGATACCGTACCTGTGGTCGTTCTTACATGCCGGCGGTCCGCGGAGAAACCCCGAGCGGCTCGCCTTTGCATCGCAGCGGCCCCCCAGGCGGCCGGCAACTCAATCGAGAGCCCCGAAGCTCGGCAGTTTCCGCGAAATCCGCTTCAAGAGCCCGCGCAACACACGGCCCGGGCCAACCTCCCAGCAGCTGTCGACCCCCGACGCGAGCATGAACTCGATCGAGGCCTGCCATTCGACGACACCACAGACCTGACGGGCAAGCAGCTGACGAATCTCCGTCGGGTCGTCGTGTGGCCTGGCGTCCACATTGCTGACCACAGGCAGCCGGGGCGGCCGAATCTCGACCGCGTCAAGGGCTGCGGTGAGGCGTTCAACAGCCGGCTGCATCCGCGAGGTGTGAAACGCGCCTGCGACCTCCAGCCGCACGCACCGCATCGCCCCGGCCTCAGCGGCAGCAGCCTCGAGTCGCTCGCAGGCAGCCAGATCGCCAGAGGCGACCACGTTGCCCGGGCAGAGCACGTTGGCCACTTCAAGCACGTCGTCTCCGCGGCAGGCATCGCAGAGCCCGGCGACAGCCTCACGCTCCAAGCCGAGCACCGCCACCATGCCTCCCGGGGTCGCTTCGGCACAGTCCTGCATCGCCCGCCCTCGCTCAGCGACGACGCGAATCGCATCATCGACCTGCAGCGAACCGGCAAAGACCAGGGCCGTGTATTCGCCGAGCGAGAGCCCGGCGGCCATGCGAATGTGCGGCAGAGGAGAGTCGGCGCGACCTTCGAGGATCGTCAGCGCCGCCAGACTCGTGACCAGCAGCGCCGGCTGGCTGACTGCTGTCGTGTTGAGCTTGTCAGCCGGTCCGTTGCGACAGATCTCTGCGAGATCGTAGCCGAGGATCGCCGATGCGCGGTCGTAGAGATCCTGGCAGGCCGGATGAGCGTCAGCCCACGAGCCGAGCATCCCAACCGACTGGGCGCCTTGCCCAGGAAAAAGCAGGGCAGGCCCGGACGGACCAGCAATTCCTTCGGGAGAAGGATCCTGAGGCGAATCTGCCTGCACCGAATCAGTCACCGTGGCCGCTCACCCTCTCTCACTCAGCCGTTTTCACGGCGATGCGGCCCATGTAGTAGCCGCAGTTGTCGCAGACGCGGTGCGTCCGAGCTGCTTTACCGCAGTTCGGGCAGAACGTCAGTTGCTTCGGCGTGATGAAGTCGTGCGACCGACGCGAGCCGGTTTTGCGGTTGGTTTGACGTCGCCTGGGAACGGCCATCAGAACATTCTCGAATCGAAGGGAAAATCAGACGGTCAAAGCGGCAGTGCCGCTTCACGGGGCGTCGGCCCCGGGGAGCCCTGAAGCGTAGCCCGCGGAAGGCCTTTGCGTCAATCAGGGCCGGTCACCCCCCGTCGAACAGCCTTCCTTGGCTGTCTCCGCGGGGCGTCGCGCCAAGATGCGCCTCACCGCGTGGAGTGAGCCGGCGGCCCCTCGGCGTGCGAATGATCAGCTCGCATCGCAGCAGATACGGCTCAACGTCGTCTTCGAGCGTGTCGGGGCTGCTGCTCATCGTGTGGGCGACCGCGTCGATTCCCACCGGACCGCCGGCAAAGACCCGATGAATGGTCTCCAGATACCGCCGGTCAAAGGCATCCAGGCCGAGGCTGTCGATCCCCTGCATGTCGAGGGCCGCCTGCACCACACCGATATCCAGCGAGGAATCGGCCCGGCTGGTGGAATAATCGCGTATCCAGCGGAGGCGATTGTTGGCCAGACGCGGCGTGCCGCGACTGCGGCGGGCGATCTCGCCTGCCGACACATCGTCCATGGGCATCGAGAGCTTGGCGGCGGAGCGACGGACGATCTCGGCAAGCTCCTCGGGCGTGTAGAACTCCAGGTGTTCCCGCATCATGAACCGGTCCCGCAGCGGAGCGGAGAGCAGCCCGGGCCGCGTGGTCGCCCCAACGAGCGTGAACGGCCGCAGCGGCATGTTGATCGTGCGTGCCGACACGCCGTCCCCGAGCGTGATGTCGATGCGAAAGTCTTCCATCGCTGGGTAGAGAAACTCCTCGACCGCCGCAGGAAGCCGGTGGATCTCGTCGATAAACAGCACCGAGCCCTCTTCGGCGTTGCTCAGGTAGGGCAGCAGGTCTTTCGGGGCCGCCAGGGCCGCACCGCTGGCAATCTGCAGCGTCGTGCCGAGTTCGTTGGGAATGCAGGTCGCAAAGGTGGTTTTTCCGAGCCCGGGAGGGCCGTCGAGCAGAATGTGGCCGAGCACCTCGCGCCGCTTCCGCGACGCGTCGACCGCGATCGAGAGCCGCTCAAAGGTGGCCCGCTGGC
>CALCGM010000105.1 GCA_937900985.1 uncultured Planctomycetaceae bacterium
AGAAGCGGTTGTCGTCGAGGGCGGCGGGCGGCGCTGAGGCGAGCAGGCGGGTGACCTCCTCGACGTCACCGGCCGTCTGTGCCTTCTGGAGAAAATAGGCAAGGGCTTCGAGGTTGCCCGGGTGCTCTGCAAAGAGGGCTCGCAGCCGGTCTTCCCGACTCTGTGCGAGCTCAGACGTGCTGCCTTTAGCGGCCGCTTCCTCGTCTTCGATCGAATCTTCCAGCCCGCGGTTGGCCAGCTCCCCGCGGACTGCGGCGATGGCAAACAGCTCGCTCCCCGGATTTTCGCCGAGCCAGCGGAAGTTGACCGATTCGGTGTTGGCCAGCGTCAGCCAGTCGGCCCCGAGGAGGTAGACGTAGGTCTCGGGAAGGTCGCAGCCGATCTCGATCGTGCGACGGGTTTCGGCGGCCGTCTTCATCCGCTGCAGGGTGATCGCGTAGTAAAACGTCAGCCGCTGGTGGGCGTCGCAGGAGCCGGGGTTGATCGCGAGGATCCGCTCGAGCGTCTGCACGGCCTCGGCCGGCTGGCTCAGCTGCCCAAACATCAGGTCGACCCGCTGCAGCAGCGCGGGAATCGTCTTGGGATCGTCGTCGGGCAGTGCGTCGAGGTAATCGCCCGCAGCCGCAAAGTTGCCTTGCTCCATGGCAGCCTCTGCCGCCACGATCAGCGGATCGGCCAGCATCGGATCGAACGAGGCCCATTCCAGCGCCAGCCGCTCGGCCTCGCCCCAGTTGCGGGCCAGCCGGGCGGCCAGGCAGTTTCCTCTCAGGAACGAGGCTCTGCCCGACTGCCAGCCCTGATAGCCCAGCAGCACGACGACCGCGACCACCACGATGCCCAGCGTCAGCTTCAGCCAGGAGCGAATGGCTGGCTTGGAGCCGGAATCGGCGGCGGTCTCCGTCGCCCCGCGGGATCGTCGAGAACGCGAACCGCTCACGGAGCCTGCTCCCCTGCCTCATCGGCTGCCGAGACGACCACCGTGAGGGTGCCAGCGGCATCGGCGAGGAAAATCGACTTGGCCCGCGGATCGGCCACGAGCAGCCCGCCTGCGGTCGATCGCGCGAGGCCCACTGGGCCGACCAACGGCTCGCCTGAGGCCAGCTTCGTCACCTCGCCCTCGGGGCTCACCTTCCAGAGACAGCGGGCATAGTTGTCGCTGACAAATGCGGTGCCGTCGTCGGCGACAACGACGTCGTGTGGAAACTCAAAGGCCCGCGTGGCGACCACCGGTTCAACTGAGCCGTCGGCCGCGACCTTCACCAGCGGAGCCTCACCCGAAGCAGCGATGGCCCAGAGCGTGTCGCTGCTGTCGACGAACAGGCCCCGTGGAGCGGCCAGCTGCACGACCTCCTCCGGCTGCCCACCGGCAGCGGGCAGTTTCCAGATCCGCTGGGTTTCCAGGTCCGACACATACAGCTGCCCGGCGGTGTCGATGGCGATGTCGACGGGGATGCCGATGCTGCCTCCGGTGAGCGGCGTCGGGGTGCCGTCGTCGCTGAGTCGGTAGACCTCGCGGGTGGCCGAGTCGCCCACAAACACGCTGCCGTCGGCCGCCACAGCCACCGCCCGGATCGCGTTGAGCGGGGTGCGAAACTGCTTTTCGCCGCGAGCAAAGACCACAGGCTTGCCGTCGGTGATCTTCCAGACCCCCGGGAGCATGCGGTCAGCGACATACAGCGAGCCGTCGGCGGCAGTGGCCACCGAGAGCGGGTAGCGAAAGGCGTCGGCTTCGCCTTCTTGGCTGCGGGCCGCGTGCGGCGACAGCAGCAACGTCACAATCCCAGCCGCGAGCAGCCGCAGCGACAGTCGGTGTCTCATTCGTGTTGGCTCCGGTCCCCATCATCCCGAGACAAGCCTACCGTCGAGCCGCGGGAATCGCGACGCAGCAGCGTCCAGAAGGCATCGTCCTGCCGCCGCGTCTGATACTCCAAAAGATAGGCCCTGTAAGCGGCACTGTCTGGAGGCGGATCGTCGGCGGCCGGCGGATAGCTCCGCATCGACGCGTAAGGCAGCGGCTCCGAGGTGTCGCCAGCAGCCGTCGCCAGGTTGGCATCCTTGTCCCAGCCGACGCTCGCCAGCACAAAATCCCGCTCCCAGCCTGGCTGTGCGATCGGTGGGGCGGCAAACCGCAGCGTCATCTCATCACCGGCGGCCATCACCACGAGCCGGTCATCCCGCGATGCCAGCAGCTCCCGCACATCGCCGAAGCGGGTGAAGGCCCCGTGCATCGGCGGCCACTTCGCCGCGGTGCTGACGCTGTCGTAGTCAAACCGCTCCGGGCCGGCGCCTGGCGACTGCTCGATCCGGGAGAAGCCGCGTGGATGGAGATCGGCCGAGAGCGGCCGCAGCTCGGTGATCTGCAGGTCAGCCGGCTCTTCGCCGCTGGTGAAAAACACGGCATCCCAGGCGATCTCCATGCTGGTGGTGATGCGGACGCGGGGGTCGTCGGCCGGCACGAGGCCCGCCAGGTCGACCGCGATCGTCTTCGTCTTGCCGCCGGGGAAGCCCATCATCGGCAGCACGGTCTGCCAGCCGCCCGCCCCGTCGGGCACGGCCAGGCTCGGGGGCTCAGGCAGGCCGAGGGCCGGATCACGGCCGAGGGCCACGTTGAGGCTCACCGTGGTGGGGTAGGTCCAGCCGGTGAGGAAGAGAGTCAGCTGCGAGGGATCCTCAAGCGGACCGAGGTCGAGCTCGAGCGTGGACGGCTCGGTGAGCCCCTGGCGGAGCTTGCGGCCTGACGGGGGCAGAAAAACACCGTCCTCGGCAGCCACTAGCGGCAGCACATCCTGCCCATCACCAGTGCGGGCCGCCTGAGGCAGCCGCCGCTGGCGAACTGTGTGGAGGCGGAAGGCCGCGATGTCAGGTGGGCCGACCTTCTCATTGGAGAAGACCTCGCTGCCCGCAGGATGGTCGACGGCCAGCAGCATGACCTCATCAAAGTAGGCCGCCTCCCACAGCTCTTCGGTGATCTGCAGCCGGTATTCGCCCTCAGCCTCGGCGAGCATGCCGCGAGGGATCGAGAGGAACTCCTGCGGCCGGTCGGGCATCAGCTCGCCTTCCCGCCGCTGCAGGCCCAGGGGAGCCGCCCACAGCAGGTCGGTCACGAAGCGGTAGCCGCTGCCATCCCAGGTGTAGAGGTAGGGGCAGGAGCCGAGCAGGATCTGCTGTTCGCAGACGAGCAGGTCGGCCTGCGGCTGCAGGATGTTTTGTGGCACGCCGTTGAGCCAGAGCACCCGCACTGCGTCGGCTTCAGTGCGAGCCCCGAGGCCGAAGTGGGTGGTGCGGCGGCGGACGGAGCGGGGCTGGTAGAGGCTGCCCGCCTTCAGCTCCAGCAGGCTGCCGAGGCCGTGGCTGTTGACCCGGCCGCTGGGGGCAAAGTCGCCTCCCTTGATCTGCTGGGCTTCGAGGTCGATGGCCAGCCAGTGGTTGGCATTGCCTCCCTCGTTGTCGAGCAGGGTGGAGCGGTCGCCGGCAGCGACCAGATCGAGATCGCCGTCGCCATCGATGTCGGCGGTGTCGATGCCCCGCAGGGCGGTCAGATCGGCAGGCAGGATGTCGGCTGCCACAAAGCCGTCGGCGGTTCCTCGCCAGAGGGTCAGCGAGTCAGACGACCAGGCGGCCAGGTCGAGCCGGCCGTCGTTGTCGAAGTCGAGAGTGATCAGGCCCTCAGCGGGCATTGCGTCGATGCGGGTGGCGGCGGTGCCGCTTGCGGCGGCGATGTCGGGGAGGAGCCAGAGGCCAGCCGGCCCCGCGGCGACCGCGTCAAAGCGGCCATCGCCGTCGGCATCGAGCACCTCAAGGCTCGAGATGGCCTGATCGAAAGACAGCGGGGAAAAGCGAAACTGGCCGTGTCGAAGGTTCTCCAGGATGCCGATGCCGCCGGCCCCTCCGAGCACAAGATCGATGTCGACGTCGCGGTCGATGTCGATCGGCACGATCGTGGTGATCGCCAGGTCGGCTGGTGGCATCGCGTCGGCGGGCGTGGCCTCCCGGAAGCCCTCCGAGCCATGGTTGATCCAGAGATGCAGACCAGCCTCATCGGCAATCACCAGATCGATCGGGCCATCGGCATCGAGGTCGGTGGCGACGGCCGCCCGCACGCTGCCCTCCGCGGTGGGGCTGGGCACAGGCAAGGGCACAAGCGACCGCGAAACGCCATCCTCAGCAAGCCGGTTTTCCAAGCAGATGAGGCCAGCGGTGCCGTAGGCCACCAGGTCGAGATCGGCGGCTGGGCAGCGGCGGACCGCCACAGGCTCGCCATTGGCTGTGGTGCTCGAGGCGGCCACTTCGGCCTGGCGCTTCGCCTCATCGAAGTCGAGGTCGAGGTCGACCGCCAGCAGGCCGGCGAGCCCAGCGGGCGTGGCTGCCTCCAGCGACCGCTGCCAGCCGGAGCCGTCGGCAGTGAGCACCACGAGCCCGGTCTCCTCCAGCAGGACGATGTCGGTGCGGCCATCGAGATCGATGTCTTCCAGCCGCACGGCGGTGGCGGACGGCTCAAGCGGCTGCGGGAGAAACTGCACCGGGATCGCCGCAGGCTGCTGATCGCCTGTCGCGGCTGCCTGCACCGCAGCAGAGAGCCGCTCGATCACAAACTCCAGCGGATGGGGATCGACGGCGGCCCGGTCGCCGGCCGCTTGGGGCACCAGCAGGTTGGCAAGGCCTCGGAGCGTTCCCGAGGCGGCGGCGGCGTTGCCGGCGGTGACGGCTGCCATGCCCTTGTCGAGCATCTCGCGGACGTCGGTCTTGGTGAAGGCGAGCACGGCCGGGGCGAAGGGGGCCATCGCCTGCCAGCGGCGTTCGATCTCCGCTGCGAACGCAGCATCGGCCCCGAGGCCACCCTGATCCAGCCGCATCGAGGCTGCCCGCAGCCATTCGACCGCCAGCCACAGGTTGCGGGGATCGGCCTCGCAGGCCCGCTGCAGGGCGGCCACGTCGCCGCTGTCTGCTCCGGTGGTCTCTGCCTGCAGCTGGCGCGCCTGCCAGAAGCCATACCAGGCAGCTGCGTCGTCGGGAGACAGCTCCACCAGCTGGGCAAAGGCGGCCGCGGCGGCGTCGGCATCACCGGCGAGCAAGGCGAGCTTGGCGGAAAGCCAGTGGAAGGCGGCTGACTGCCCCTCGACTGCCGCCAGCCGCTCAAGAGCCGCCACCGCAGTGGTCAGCTGCTCAGGCGTGACCGGCCCCTCGCCGATCGCGAGGATCGCCGCCACGACGAGGTTTCGCGGCGCGAACGGGTCGGCAGGGAGGGCTTCGGCGATTGCCTGCAGCCTCGGTTCGGCGCGGTCGAGGTTCTGGTTTTCCAGCTCAGCGATCGCCAGATTGGCCTCGTGCAGCAGCTCGGTGGCCTTCTCCGGCGGGAGCACCGGCTGGCGGGGCCAGAGCCACCAGGCAGCGGCGGTCACCATCACCAGGGCGGTCGTCAGGCCCGCCCATCGCAGGGCGTTTTGAGAGGTCATCGGCTCACTCACGGTCATCATCGGGGAGGATGGGCTCGGGCGACGTGGCCGTCGCTGCCGCGGCGATCGCCTCTCGCAGCTGCGCCGCCGCAGGCACGTCACCGGCAATCGCCTCCATCGTATCGATCGCCCGCGTCGCGTCGTCGAACTGCCCCCGCTCGGTGAGCAGCTCAATCAGGCGGACCCGCTTATCGACGTCGAGCGGCTCTAAGCGAATGGCGGTTTCCAGCGAGGCGACGGCCGCATCTCTGCCGAGCTGCTCCTGCACGAAGGCGAGGTCGTTCCAGGCTGCGGCGTCGTCGGGCTTGCGGTCGACCGCCTGGGCAAGATCGGCTTCGGCGGCCTGCCAGTGTTCTGCCAGCAGATGGCTCGTGCCGCGAATCTTCCAGAGCCCGACTGCCTCGGGGTGCAGGGCGAGGGCGGTCGATGCCGCCTCGATCGCGGCGTTGTAGTCGCCGGCCATCATCAGCAGCTGGGCAAACTCCCCGGCGATCGTCCAGTCGTCTGGATGCGTGCTGGCAAGCCCTGCAAGCGCCGCGAGCGCCTCGCCGGCAGGTATCTGGCCCGCGGTTGCGGCCATGGCCAGGGAGCTCGCTTGCCAGTGGGGGTCGCGGCGGAGACTGCGGACAGCCTCTCGCCAGGGGTCGGGCCAGCCGGCGGTTTCGCGGGGCAGCCGGCGGGCGACGTCGGCCTGCAGGCGGGCTTCCTCCAGCCGGCCGCTGCGGGAGAGCAGCTCGGCGGCGAGCTCGCGGACACTGCGGTGCTGTGGGGCGAGGCGAGTGGCGAGGAGCGCCTCTTCAATCGCCTCCTCGAGCAGGCTGGTCTGCTCAAGGCAGCGGGCCAGCTCGTAGTGGATGCGGGCCACGCTCGGCTCGGCGGCTGCTTCGATGCGGAGGATTTTTGCGGCCTCTTCTGGCTGCCCCCGGTCGCGGAGCATCGCGGCCAGCCGCAGATTGGGCTCTGGCTGCGGACTGTTTTTGGCGGCGGTGCGGAAGAGTGGCTCAGCCGCGGCCGGGTCGCTCCCCGCCAGCAGGCAGGCCAGGAGATAGGGCCAGCGGGGATCGGAGGCATCCAGCTCCCTCGCCTGCCGGTAGCACTGCTGGGCCTCGGGCAGCTGGTCGTGAGCGTCGAAGAGCATCGCAAGCTCACCCCAGGCAGCGGCTGACCGCGGCGTGCGAACGACCGTCTCGCGAGCCTGCTCGACCGCGGTGGCCACCTCGCCGTAGAGCGACGCTGGCAGCGGCGGCGGGGCTGCCGGTGGGCTCCCGCAGCCAGCAGCGAGCAGCAGCGTGAAGAGCAGGCCGCGACCAGCGGAGCGTGTCATGGCGTCGCCTCCTCGGCAGCGCCTGGCGGCTGCAGCACGACCTCGCGATTCGCAGGCCCGCCTGGATGGGTCGAGCGGCTGCCGTCGGGCCAGACAACCTCGATCGCGTCGTATGCTTCCGCGTCGCCAAGCCCCACGTGCACCCGCGGGTCGCTTGAGGAGAGGTAGCCGAGCGACGGCTGCACGAGCCGCCGGATGCGTCGGCTGCCGGCACGGATGGTGATGTCGGTCCCGATCGCGTGGCGGCCCCCGGCGTCGGGCAGCTCGGTTCGCACGCGAAGCCAGTGGGTGTCGGCTCCGCTGGCCTCATTGCGAATGAGCAGCGGCGAGGAGCCCGTGCGATTGACCAGCAGATCGAGGTCGCCATCGTCATCGAGGTCGCCGACGGCGAGCCCGCGGGCGAGCATCGGCTCGCACAGTGCCCGCTCGCCGCAGGCAGCCTCACGAAACCGGCCGTCGTCGTTTCGGAACAACTGCAGCGGCTGGCGGTAGGGAGCCAGGGGATCGTCGCTGGGGCCGGGGGGCGTGCCGTCTGGACGTCGCACATGGCCGTTGGCCACCACGAGATCGTCGTCGCCATCGAGGTCGAGGTCGCAGGCTGCCACGCCAAAGCCGGTGGAGCCTTGCGTTGCGGCGGCCAGATCAATCGCCATGGTCGCATCCTCAAACACACCCTCGGGCAGGCCGCGGTAGAGCGTGTGGTATTCACCCGAGAGGTGCGTGAGAAACAGGTCGAAGCGTCCGTCGGCATCAACGTCGGAGAGGGCCACGCCCATGCTGGCCTGGGCCCGGCCCTGCCGGTCGTAGCCGCAGCCGCGGAGGATTGCCTCGTCGACAAAGCGGCCGTCGCCCTGGTTGACCCAGAGGGAGTTGGTCATCTGGTCGTTGGCCACGTAGAGATCGACCAGGCCGTCGCCGGTGAGGTCGGCAGCCACCAGCCCGAGGCCGGCTCCCCGCATCGTGGCCAGCCCGGCGAGGGCAGTGCGGTCTTCAAGCTGCAGCGTCCGCTCGGCCGCCTCGGGGGTCGTGTTGAAAAACACCCGGTCGATCGTGCCCTCAAAGAGGTGCGGGCTGCAGAAGTCGGGCGGGCCGCCGCCGGTGCTGCGGCAGGGCCGGGCCACGTAGTCGACGTAGCTGGTGACCACGATGTCGAGCCAGCCGTCGCGATCGAGGTCAACCAGCGACGCCGCGGTGCTCCAGCCAGGGTTGCGGTAGCCGGCCTCGGCCGCCAGCTCACGAAAACTCCTCGTACCTTCGTTGTGAAACAGGGCATCGTGGCCGACGCAGGTGGCCAGCAGCTCGGGCAGGCCGTCGTTGGTGAGGTCGCCGATCGTGATCCCCATCCCGATGCCGGGCAGCGGCAGCCGGGTGGTGGCCGCCTCGTGAAACCCGCCACCGGCGTTCTGCCAGAGGATCATCAGCTCGCCGCGGCCCGCGTCGTCCTGCGACGAAAGGCTCACCAGCACCAGGTCGAGGCGGCCATCGCCATCGAGGTCGCCGGCGCCGCAGCCGCTGCCGGTGATCGCCGGCAGGTCGTAGCCAAAGGGCTCCCCCGGCGGCACCGCAACGCGATTGATGAGATCGCCTCCGACGTCGCTCTCCACCTGCAGTGGAAAGGCGGCGGCAGGAGCGGCGGCAGGCCGCTCGGCGTGATTTTCAGAGAGCTGTGCTGGGGTGCTGCAGCCGGCGGCGAGCACCGCTCCGACCCAGGCAACCCCAAGCCTCAGCCATGCAGAGGAACATGAGCAGGCCGGGCTCCTCCGAAGAGAAGCCCGGCCGCCATGAACGTCGCAAGCATGGAATCGATGCACCGGAGAACGGCGATCAGAACTCCCCAAGGACCTGGCCATCCATCATCGATCCCAAGCGAAGGAAGGTCGTCGTGTCGATCTGCTCGTTGATGTACTTCGTCGAGCCGTCAGCCAGGCCGACATGGATGCCGCCTGGATGGAAGCTCGCCATGTTTTCCCAACGGCAGTTCGGGCAGTTGCTGCCGCCGGGGCCGTCGATGCCGTTGATCGGCAGCAGCATCGGCGAGGTGCCCACCTCCCACCGCATGCCACGGCCGCCGTCGCCGGCCACCGTCCCCTTTTGGAATGGGCTCTGCGGGCGGTAGCCACGCACCTCACCGATGGCCATCGTCTTCGATGTGCCGTCGGTGATCTGGCCGAAGGTCGTCTTGCTATTGAAGTAGAAGATGCCCTTGCCGTCGGCGTTGGTGTTGTCGCCAATTGCCCACTTCATGCGGGCCCGTCCACCGGGAGCATCCTTGGAGCCCCACACACCGAAGTAGTGGGCGATGTGGGCATCGAAGTTGTTGCCCGAGTCTTTATCGCTGATCGGGTTACTGGGGCAGATAAACACGCTGTACTTCTGCATGAACGCCTGCTTGTTGTTG
This sequence comes from uncultured Planctomycetaceae bacterium, assembly GCA_937900985.1. Lineage (GTDB taxonomy): Bacteria > Planctomycetota > Planctomycetia > Pirellulales > UBA1268 > M30B53. Next base: position 9,176 of record CALCGM010000105.1, read on the forward strand.
CCGGCATTCCACGGAATCTTGAAGTCGATCTGGTCGTAGATCGCGGTCTCTTCGATGTAGGGCAGGATGTGGATCAGCCAGTTGCCCGGAGTCTCGCCCCAGTTGTTGTTTTGACCCTGCAGGAAGGCGTCGGAATGGTCTTCGAGCGCGGGAAACCCACCCCTGGTGTCGTGGGAGTTGTGCAGCGCCAGGCCAATCTGCTTGACGTTGTTGGAGCAGGCGCTGCGGCGAGCCGCCTCACGGGCAGACTGAACGGCCGGCAGCAGCAGGCCAACGAGCACGCCGATGATGGCGATCACGACGAGCAGTTCGACGAGCGTGAAGCCTCGCAGAAGACCGCTGCGATGCATCGCAGGCTGCCGCGGATCGCGGCACGCCCGTGGAGAGTGTGCAGAGAGCATGATGGACTCCAAGAAAGTGGAGAAAAACAAAACAAACAAGAAAAACGAAGAGAAATCGAAAAGCCCTCAGAGGGCCAGAACTCATCACCATCGGCCGCAACGGTCGCGGGAGATGAGCCTGCTCGGCAATGCCGGGCGGATCAGGACGACGTCACCTCAAAGGTGAAGGTCTGGGGGGCCGAGGCATCCGCCTTGACCTCTGCTTTGAGGGGCGTTTTGTCGTAGTTGCTGAACTCGGCTGCGACCGAGCAGGGCGTCGACTGCTCTTCGCCGTCGCCCGACGGATTTGAGCCGCCAAAGGGGCAGGCAACGGTCACCACGAAATGCCCCGCGATCGCTCCCGGTTGTTCGCCATCTGGGCTGAGGGTCTTGAGCGTGAACTGGCCCTGGCTGTCGGTGGTGGCGTTGGCAGAAACGCCCGTCGTGCCCTGGCTGCCGTCGGGAAGGAAAATCACGGCGAGCCCGGCGCGAGGCTCACCATCCACCAGCACCTTGCCGGTCACAGGAAACGTGGTCGGGCCGGTTTCACCGGTACAGCC
>CALCGM010000106.1 GCA_937900985.1 uncultured Planctomycetaceae bacterium
CGGATGTCGATCCGCGTTGCCATCAGCTGCACCGTGAGCTTGGCCCGCTCCAGCTGCTTTTCCAGCTCAGCGAGGCCGTCGAGCGCCGCCTGGTCGATCGCTGGAATCGCATCGAGCTGCCGAGTGAGGGTGTTGATGGTCTCGTCGGCCGCATCAAGCCGCGCGAGAAGGCTGCCGAGTTCGCGAGCGTCGCGGGCGGCGTGCAGCATGGATCGCTGCGCAGCGAGGAGATCCCGTTGCTGTTGGACAGCGCTCAGGCGTCGACGGGCTGCCTCCAGGGCTTTGGTAGCATCTCCAGCCGCAGCCGTGTCGGCGAGGTGCTGCTCCTTGAGGGCGGCCAGGGCCTGTTCGGCTGGCTCAATGCGGGCTGCGACGTTGACGGCCTGCTTGGCGACCTGTGTGATGGCAGCGTCGTTGCTGGTGACTGTCTGCAAACGTGCCGCGGCCTGCTCGACGGCTTTTTTCTGCTGCTCGACCAGAGCGAGGAGCGAGTCCGCCTCCGCTCGCTGCTTGCGAAGCGGCGGCAGCGCCTTTTCTGTTTCCTGCTTGCGGCGGTTCTGCTCGGTGAGCGTTTGCTCGGCTTGGGCCAGGTCGTCTGCGGCCTGCTGGCCTGCCAGCCACTGCTGCTCGGCGGCCGTCGCCTTCTCTTGGGCTGCAGACACTCGTTGCTCGGCCTCGGCAAGGCGGGAGCCCTTTTTGGGCTTGCCACTTTTCTTGTTGAAGATCTCATCGGCTTGCCTGACGAAGGCCGCCTTGACCGCCTCGTCGCGCTGCGAGGCGATCACGCCGAGGCCTCCCTGCTGCTGGAGTTGCTCACGGAGTTGCTGAGCTGTGCTACCGGTGGCTTTCCCGCTCGGCTCATCCTGTGCCGACCCCTGCCACACCCAGAGGTGGGCCCACTGGCTGTTGAAGGCCTGGGCCTGCTGGCCCTTCGCCTCGTCCACACCGAGCAGCTGCTGCAGCTGTTCTTCGGCCGGGTCGCCTTCCCAGTGGCCGCCGGCATCATCGCTGAGCACGGCCTGCGAGCCCGCGGCCCCGCGAAACTTCTTGCGGAGGGTGTAGCGGACACCATGAATCGAAAACTCGAGCGTGACGAGAGGGTCACCGCCCGTCTTCGGCTGCATCCGCTCCTGCAGCCCTGCCGCTTTCGAACGGTGGCGGTAGAAGAGGCAGCGGTGGATGGCCTCGATCAGCGTGCTCTTGCCGGTCTCGTTGGGGCCGGTGATCAGGGTGCGGTCGGTAGCGAGATCGACGGTGAGGTCGGCATGCTTGCGGTAGTTCTGGAGCCTGACGGAATGCAGCTTCATGCGGAGGCCTCCAGCTGCCGGACCTGCTGGTGCAGCAGCGTCAGGGCAATTGCTGCGAGCTCGGCTTCCTCGCCTTCGGCGGCAAGTGCTTCGGTCAGGCTTTGGGCGACGCCCGAGATCAGCGGGTCGTCAGAGCGGGTGGTGAGCGCGGCGAGTTCATCGTCACTGGGCTGGAGGGCCACCTGGTTGTCGGCTCGGAGGTGGATCGTGCGGGCGGACCAGGTGGCCAGGATGCTCTGCAGCGCATCGTGGCCCTCAAGGCTGAGATGACCATCGAGGCGAAGCTTGACCATCAGCTTGCTGCCGGCATCGCCCCGCAGCCGCTCAAGCGACGCGTGGAGCTGGTGTGGGCCTGCCGAGGCCATGAAGGTCTCGGCATGCTCAAACCAGTGCACGGCCCCCGTGGGGATGGGCTCGACCTGGGGGGATCCGCCGCGGCTCACGTCGACGAGGGCGACATGGCCAGGCCGCTGATCGGTTCTGGGGAAGCGATCGGTCTCGTGGGATCCCGCATACCAGGCCTTCTCACCGGCCTTCACGAAGCCGTGCCAGTCACCGAGGGCGACGTAGTCGATCTCAGGGAGAAGGGGGGTGAGCCGTTCGAGGTTGATGAAGTTGGTCTGGCCGGGCTCGTCTTCGGTGTCAACTTCCGCCTGAAAGTTGACCGTGCTGCCATGGGCCAGCACGATCCGGGGCCGCTCGTCGCACGCGGCAAAGTCAAATGCATGGAGCCAGGCGGTTGGGTCGGTGGCCAGCTTCCGATGCTGCAGCGGGCAGGGCAGCAAGATCGCGTCGTCCCGCTCCAGGGGCTCCGTGTGCAGGAGCACCCTGAGGTTGGGAGCGAGAGCCTGCTGCTCTCGCTGCATGTGGTCGAAGAGCCAGAGGCTGCCCGGCCCACCGTAGTCGTGGTTGCCGGGAATGACGTAGACGGGAACGGGCAGTTGCCCGATCCGCTCGAGAGCTGTGGAAATCAAACGCGGCGGAGGCAGATGGCTGTCGAAGACATCGCCTGCCACCACGATGAAACTCGCCTGGCGGTCGCGGGCGACCTCCCCGATGCGATCGATGGCACTCAGCCGTTCCTGCCGGAGGAGGGCCTGCCCGTCGGGATCGTCAACTCGCGAGAACGGCTTGCCGAGCTGCCAGTCGGCAGTGTGGATGAAGGTCGTCATAGGTGGTTTTGCGGGAGAGTCGGGAGGAGGCTGTGGAAGGCTTCTGAGTGTGACGGGCCCTTCCGCAGTTTAGGCGGAGTCGTGTCTCTACCGGCCGGTGAGATGGGATGCTGCCCTTTGTGCATCATGATGCACTCGCCCGACATTGTGATGTATGCGAACCACAGTGACGATCTCGGAAGACCTGCTCAAGCGGGCTCGCAAAGCGGCGCTCGAGCGGTCCTGCACACTCAGCGCCCTGGTTGAAGAGGCGTTGCAGCGAACGCTGCTGGCAGACGCAGCGATCGCATCGTCCGAGCCGACACGGCTACCAACATCTTGTGGCCGGGGGCTTCAGCCCGGGGTCGACCTGGATGACTCCGCCAGTCTGCTGGATGTCATGGAGGACCGATGATCCTGCTCGACGTGAACATGGTCGTGTACGCGCATTGGGAGGATGCACCGCGGTGGGTAGATGCCCGCGGGAACCTCGTTGCCGATGCCTACCACGCGGCGCTGGCCATCGAGCACGGCGTTGAGTGGGGCACCACCGATCGCGACTATGCCCGGTTTCCCGGGCTGCGGTGGCGGCATCCGCTTGGCTGAGGTTGTTCATGCGGACCGCCTGATAGCTGGAACGGTCTTGCCCTACCGCACCACGCGGGCTCCGCCGCCGGCGATCTGCTTCTCCACTTCCTTGCGGGTGGCCATCGAGGTGTCGCCGGGGGTGGTGGAGGCCAGCGCCCCGTGGGCGGCTCCGTAGTCGACGGCCTGCTGCGGGTCGTTGAACTCCAGGAAGCCGAAGATCAGGCCGCTGGCGAAGCTGTCGCCGCCGCCGACACGGTCGAGGATCTCCAGTTCTGGAAACGTGCGGCTGTCGTAGAAGCTGCCGTCGTGCCAGAGGACAGCGCTCCAGTCGTTCTTGGTGGCGGTGATCACGCGGCGGAGCGTGGTGGCAGCCACCTTGAAGTTGGGAAACTCGCTGACGGCCCGCTCGATCATCGCCTTGAACGCCGCCGACTCAACCTGACTGATCGATTCATCCACGCCTTCCACCTCGAAGCCGAGGCAGGCGGTGAAGTCTTCCTCGTTGCCGATCATCACATCGACATGCTTGGCGATCTCGCGGTTGACCTCACGGGCCTTGGCCTGGCCGCCGATGCTCTTCCAGAGGCTGGGGCGATAGTTGAGGTCGTAGGACACGATCGTGCCATGCTTCTTGGCGGCCTGCACCGCTTCGATGACGACGTCGGCGGTCGTGGCGGAGAGGGCCGCGTAGATTCCGCCGGTGTGGAACCACCGCACGCCAAGCTCACCGAAGAGCCTGTCCCAGTCGATGTCGCCCGGCTTCATCTGGCTGGCGGCGGTGTTGCCGCGGTCGGGCACGCCGACGGCGCCACGGATGCCGAAGCCACGCTCGGTGAAGTTGAGGCCGTTGCGGACGCTGCGGCCGATGCCGTCGTCATCCCGCCAAAGCAGGAAGTCGGTGTTCACACCACCCTGGTGGATGAAGTCTTCAACGAGGTGGCCGACCTCGTTGTCGACGAAGGCGGAGACCAGGCCGGTCCGCATGCCGAAGGCCTTCTTCAGGCCACGGGCCACGTTGTATTCCCCGCCCCCTTCCCAGACCTTGAAACTGCGGGCGGTGCGAATCCGGCCCTCGCCCGGATCGAGGCGAAGCATCACCTCGCCGAGAGAGACTTCGTCGAAGGTGCAGGCATCGGCAGGCTTGATGGGGAGCGACATGGCAGTTTCGTGGGGCACAAACGGGAGTGGGTGGGGAACGTCTAGGCCAAGGTCAGGCGGTGGCAAGACCTGCGGGGTTGAGCGGTTCGGTGTCGGCTTCGCTGGCGATCTCGTTTAGGGCCTCGACCTCGGCGGTGGAGAAGAGGAGGCCGCCGGCAGCGTCAGATCGCTGGGCTGCTTCGGCTTCGAGCTGCCCGGGGAGCAGGCAGCGGTCGTTGCCGTGGCCGAGGATGTCGGCGAGCACGGCCTTGATGTTGTCAGCCTGGCTGCGGCCCGCGGCAAAGGCACCGCCGCTGATCGCGTCGGGGTGGGTCACCTGGAAATAGAAGCAGCAGCTCTGCTTCTCGCCAGCGACGGGGGCACGGCTGCGGATCGTGGGAAGGGAGCCGCCGATCAGCGCGGCCACCACTTCGTTGATCAGCGACAGCCCGTAGCCCTTGTGGCCGCCGAAGGGGAGCAGGGCCTTGGCCTCGGCGGGATCGGTCGTGGGCTGGCCGCTGGCATCGACGGCGGCATGTGGCGGCAGCGGCTTGCCCTCGCGGAGAAACTGCTGCACCCGACCCATCGCCACCATCGATGTGGCCCAGTCGATCACGATTGGGAAACCGACTGCGTCGGTGGTGGGAAAGCCCCAGGAGTGTGGGTTGGTGCCGAGCGTGGGGTGTTTGCCACCAAAGGGCACGACCTCGGCGAGCGACGCGGTGCAGTTGGTGTAGGCGATGTAGCCACGCTTGGCCGCTTCCATCACATAGCCGCCACCCCAGAGGTAGTGGAAGGCGTTGTCGACGGCAACGGTGCCGGTGCCATACCGGTCGGCCAGTTCGATGCAGCGATCGATCGCCTCCCAGGCCACTGCCTGGCCAAGCTTCTTGCCCGCGTCCCAGGTTTCGGTCGCTTCAAAGCGACTCGGCAGCCGCCGGATCGCCGCACCTGGCACGCAGCCGCCCGCCTTGGAGCCGAAAAGGTCGTCGAGGTGGAGGGCCTTGATTGCGTTGTGGGTGCGGATGCCGTGCCGGGTGGCTGCGGCTGCGAGGGCCACCGCATGGCTGCTCTCGGCGTCGTTAAAGCCACGCTGGCGATACGCTTCGCGGATGATCCGCTCATGGGCCTCAGGCGGCACGACGTGGAAAACTTCAGACATGCTTGGTGACCGGAACCTCAGGGTTGACTTGGGCGAGCGGCTTCTCGCCTCGCATGGCGTTGATCAGATTGGTGACGGCCGCGACGGCCTGCCGCTCCACGCTTTCGCTCGTGCGGCTGCCGACGTGCGGCGTGACGATGCAGTTGGGCAGCGTGAGCAGCGGGTGATCGGCTGGCGGTGGCTCCGCGTCGAGCACGTCGGTGCCGTAGCCGGCGACCCGGCCGCTCTCCAGTGCCGCGGCCATATCGGCGGTGTTGACGATCTCGCCGCGGGCACAGTTGAGGATGATCACGCCCGGCTTCATGGAGGCAATCGTCTCGGCCCGCACGAGGTCGCGGGTCTCGTCGGTGAGGTTGGTGTGCAGCGAGATGATGTCGCTGGTGGCAAACAGCTCGTCGATCGTGTCCGCCCGCTCCACGGCATGCTCGGCGGCGAAGGCATCATCCCAGTAGAGGTCGTAGCCCGTCACCTGCATGCCAAAGGCACGGCCGCGGATCGCCACCTCGCGGCCGATGCGGCCGAGGCCCACGATGCCGATCCGCTTGCCGAGGATCTCGTGGCCCGTCTTCCGCTTCCAGCTGCCAGCTCGCGTGGAGTCGCAGTGGAAGAGCAGATGCTTCTCAAGGGCCAAGAGCAGCAGGAAGGTGTGCTCGGCAACCGTCGTGTGGTTGACGCCGGGGGTGAAGAGTAGGGGGAGGCCCATCTCGGTGCAGGCGGCGACGTCGATCTTGTCGACACCGATGCCATACTTGCTGAGCACCTTGAGCCGCGGGCGGGCCTGCTCGAGCACCGCCCGGGTGATCGCGTCGTCACCGCAGATGTAGCCGTCGACGTCACCGACCGCGGCCAGCGTGTCGGCTTCGCTCAGCGGCCCCCGGGCCGTCACGATCTCCCAGCCGGTTTCGGCGAGGAGGTCGTGGTGGCGGCCGGGTGTGTCCTGAAATGAGGTCGTGGTCAGCAGGATCCGGGGTGGGGTTGCAGCGTTGCTCACACGTTCACCCACTGATGGCTCTTGGCACTCGCCAGCACCGCGTCGCAGACCTTCTGGGTTTCCAGGGCGTCGCGGAAGGTGGGCGAGCAGGGCTCACCCTTGGCATAGGCGGCCAGGAAGTCGGCCACCTGATGCACAAACGAGTGCTCGTAGCCGATCGCCAGCCCCGGCACCCACCACTTGTCCATGTAGGGATGGTCGCCGTCGGTCACATGGATGCTCTTCCAGCCGCGCTCCGGGCCGGCGTCCTTGTAGTCGAAGACCTCCAGCCGGTGCAGGTCGTGGAGATCCCACTTGAGGCTCATGTCGGCGCCGTTGATCTCAAAGGTGTAGAGCGCCTTGTGGCCACGGGCATAGCGGGTGCTCTCAAAGAGGCCGAGCGACCCGTTTTGGAAGTGGCAGAGGAAGGAGCAGGCGTCGTCAATCTCGACGGGCTCGACCTTGCCGGTGAGTGTGTGCTCCCGCTCTTTGACGAACGTCTCGGTCATGGCCGTGACGTCTTTGACGTTGCCGTTGAGCCAGATTGCCGTGTCGATGCAGTGGGCGAGCAGGTCGCCAGTCACGCCGCTGCCGGCTGCCTTGGCATCGAGCCGCCACAGCGCCGCGCCTCCCTGGGGCAGGTCGGCATTGATCGTCCAGTCCTGCAGAAAGTTGGCCCGGTAGTGGTAGATGTGGCCCAGCCGACCGGAGTCGATCAGCTGTTTGGCCAGCGTGACCGCCGGAATGCGGCGGTAGTTGTACCAGACGGTGTTGGGCACACCGGCGGCCTCCACGGCCTTGCACATCTCCTCGCCTTCCGCCGTGTTCATCGACAGCGGCTTCTCGCAGAGGATCGCCTTGCCATGCTTGGCAGCTTCGATGGCGATCTCGGCATGCAGGTTGTTGGGCGTGCAGATGTCGATCGCGTCGATGTCGTCGGCCGCCACGAGCTTCCGCCAATCAGTCTCCACCCGCTCGTAGCCCCAGCGGTCCGCAAAGGCCTGGGCCTTCTCGGCATCGCGGGCGGCGACGGCCTGGAGCTTGGGCAGATACTCCAGGTCGAAGAAGTCCTTGACGCGGTTGTAGCCGTTGGTGTGGGCGCGGCCCATGAAGCCGTAGCCGATCATGCCGATGCGGAGGGGTTTTGCCATGGTCGTGGATTCCTTTGCGTTCGGTGCCTGTGTGGGTCGTTATGCCCAGCCGTGGGCGTTGCGGACGTCGATCATCGACTTGAGGATCGTGTTCCAGGTTTCGGGCTTCTCGAGGGTGGCGTTGGGGAACATGCAGCCGTCCCAGCAGATGTGCTGCATGCCGCGGTCGGCCGCACCTGCGAGCCAGTAGCCCGAGCACTTGACGATGTCGAGCTTGCCGTTGGGGTCGTCGGCCGGGCAATGCTTGCCGGTCTTGTCGTGGGAGCCGGCCCCATGCACCTCGCCGTCGTTTTGGGCGACGTGGAAGTCGATCGTCCAGGGCCGCAGCTTGTCGGTCATCTGCTTGTAGGCCGCATAGAACTCCTCGTCGGAGTAGCCGGGCTGCACGAGGGCATGCTCAGGGGCGTTGTAGCCCATCAGATAGAGATAGGTGTGGGCCAGGTCGGCCTGGAAGCCGAGGGTTTCGGGCATGCCGACCTCTTCGAGCAGGTCGAGCATGTCTTTCCAGGAGTGCATGCCAGCCCAGCAGATCTCGCCTTCGGCAGCCAGCCGCTGGCCGTTGTCTTGAGCGATCTTCGCCGCCTCGCGAAAGGTCTCGGCGATCCGGGCGGTGTTGGCCTGGGGATTCTCTCGCCACTTCGCCACGCCAAACTCGGCCGAGTCGATGCGGATCACCCCATACTTCCGCACGCCATGGTCTTCAAAGACCTTGGCGATCCGGCAGGCCATCGTCACGGCGGAGAGAAACTTCTCCCGCGCCGCATCGTCTCCCATCGCAGAGTCGCCGACGGTGCCCGGCCACACCGGCGCCACCAGCGAGCCGACGGCGAAGCCGTGGCTGGCGATCAGGTCGGCGATCTTCTTCAGCTCATCCTCGCTGGCCTCAGGGTTGGTGTGTGGCAGGAAGAGGAAGTAGTCGATGCCGTCAAACTTCTGTCCGTCGACCTCGGCGGCCGCCGTCAGCTCGAGCATCCGCTCCAGCGAGATCGGCGGCTCCTGGCCTTCGTCGGTGCCTTTGCCAACGAGCCCGGGCCACATGGCGTTGTGGAGTTTGGGGAGAGGGTGCGACATGGATCTGCCTTTCCTGGGGCGAAGGTGGAAGAAGAGCGAAGCGTCACGCGTCCATACCGCGATCAAGGGTGGCGGCAACGTGTTTCAAGGCAGGCAACACGGCAGAAGCCATCAATGGCTCCCCTGAAGAGGCGGTCGATATGGGTCCCTGACGAGATCGACGAGTTTGAACGATCGTCTCACAGGCCGCAACTGGCGGCTGGATCGGGCGAGTTGGGTCGCTCGGATAGCGGCGCTACGGCTTCTGCCGGAAGACGAAGCCGCCCTTCTTGTTGCCGATCACGATGTCGACTTTGCCGTCGCCGTTGAGATCGCCCACCGAAAACTGCGTGCCGACGCCGGAGTCGTTGTCGATGCGATGCGGCGTGTAGCTTGCCGTCACGCCGTCGTCACTGGCTGTGTGCACAAGCTCAAACCAGTAGAGCACCGCCGCACCAGCCGGATCGGCATCACCCTTGGGGCCGTGGGCCCAGAACCGCTTGCCCGTGATGATGTCCATCAGGCCGTCACCGTTGACGTCGGCAAGCTCAACCGCGTGGGGCTGTGAGAACTGCACGCCGGCGAGGGTCTCCTCGGCAACCGGTGGCAGGATCGCATGCTCGACAAAGTCGATCTCCCCATCATCACCGCTGATCTGCTCAAACCACGAGAGCCCGTAGTCGTGGGCCTTGAGGCTCGTGATCACGTCGCCATCACCATCGCCGTCAACGTCGTAGACGTGCATCTGCGCCCCACCCGAGCCAAACGCAAACGGATGCTTGGTCCACGGGGAGCCGGCGGCCGACTCGGGCTGCTCCCACCAGCCTTCGCTCATCAACAGGTCCATCCGTCCGTCGCCGTTGACATCGCCCAGCCCGATGCCGTGGGTGTATTGCCCCCAGCCGTGCATCTCCGAGCACGGAGTAAACAGCCATCGCTCCGTGCCGCTTTCGTCGGAGGGGCCCGCGAAGCCGAGCACACCGCCGGTGTGGAACACGAGCTCTGGCTTTCCATCACCAGTCACGTCGGCGAACTGCGGCGACTCGTTGTCGACCACGGGAAAGGCCAGCTGCCGCTGCCACCTTCCCCCCTGCTCTCCTGGATTGCGAAACCAGGCCACCTCCTTGCCCGGCCAGACATTGGCCAGCACGTCGGTCCAGCCGTCGCCGTCCACATCATGAACGAAGGTGATGAAGTTGTTGGAGTAGCCGTTGGGATCAAAGTCTTCCGGCGGGTAAATCTCATGCCGCTTCGTAAACGCAGGCCCCTCATACCAGTAGGGCCCGTAGACGGCGTCGCCATGGCCGTCGCGGTTGAAGTCGCCGATGCCGGAGCCTTCGGCGTGGAAGGTGGCCGTGAGGGGGATCTTCTCGAAGGCGACCTCTCCTTCGGCAGCAAAGCCTGTCGTCGTCCCTGCGGTGATGGCGACCATCAGCCCGGCGGTGATGGCAATCTGCTGCAGACCTCTGCTCTGGACGAACGACCTCATGCTGCTCCCCTTGTTTTTCTTTTGCTGATTCACATCACCCTGATGCTGAGAGTATGCCGCTGGGATGGCTGGGGTGCGAGAGAGGGGTCGCTCGGGGTGAGCCCGAGCCGAT
>CALCGM010000107.1 GCA_937900985.1 uncultured Planctomycetaceae bacterium
CGCAAACAACTGAGCAAACACGACCGCACAAGCGGCCAGTCGGCGGCAGCGGATGAGCGACGATCCCATGCTGTTAACGCTATCCGACACACCCGTCAGCGACAATGGCAAGGCACGGTGTGAGCGACCCCGCCACCCAACCACGCTCGTTGAGTGTCGTGGACCCCACCTTTCGGCCGCGGCATTCAGGGAGAGCTCCGCGGATGGGCGGCTCCCAGACCTGCGCGCCCGCTCAACGAACCGAAAGAACGGTCGCGCCGGCCGCCCTGCGCGTGGGCAAACACCCACAAACCGGCTATCACCGCCTCTCACCACGCAATCGCCTTGGATCGTGGAGGGAAATACCACCTTCGTGTTCCTCGCAAGAGTCGCCGACGAATCGGAAACTGACTGGGAAAACTTTATGATGCGGCATTGGGGCCGTGTGAACGGCTCACATGCTTCTTGCCTGCTACCAGGTCTCAGTAGGAGTATGGAATCGGTGCAGTGGAACTGGTGGCCGTGAGTCGCTTCAGCGACACACGCTCTTTTTTCGAGAGGGTGCCTTCGTCATGGCAACGCTTTCAACACGTCATTCGCTGCTGATCCGGCTGCGGGATGCCGCTGGTGGGAGTGGCGGCGGCAACGACCATCACGCTGCAGCCTGGGAGGAGTTTGTGCGGATCTACTCGCCAGAGGTGCTCCGCTGGTGTCGCCGATGCGGTCTGCAGGAAAACGACGCGGCGGACGTCTGCCAGGATGTCCTCGTGCGGTTCTGGAAACAGGCGGCGAAATTTGAATACGATCCATCGCGGCGGTTTCGTGGGTATCTGCGGCAGGTCCTCAATTCCGCGCTCGCAGGCTGGTCGGCCGCTCGCAAGCACGATCGGCCGGCCGCCAGCAGCGGTGCCGAAGGTTTGCTCGAATCGCTGCCGGCCCGCGAAGAACTCTTGCACCGGATCGAGGCTGCCTACGACACCGAACTCTTGGCGATAGCGATGGAAGATGTGAAGCCGCGGGTCAAGCCACACACCTGGCGGGCGTTTGAACTCTTGGCGGTTGAGCGGAAGTCTGGGAGCGAGGCCGCCGAGGAACTCGGGATCTCGACCGACCTGGTCTACGAGGCCCGGCGAAACGTGCAGAAGATGCTCAAGGAGGTCGTCGCTCGGCTGGAAGGCGGAAGTCGCACATGAGGCAGACTGGAAACACAGAGACGGCGATCGCTGCTGACCATCTCGGCACCAGCCGAGATCAGCCACATGATGCCGGCGATGGTGACTTCTCAGACAAGGCTTCGACATCCCGCGGATGGACGGTGAGCGTCTCGAGGCTGCTCGCGCTCGGCGGCCCGCTCGCAAGCAGCATGCAGGCGGTGCAGGAACGGATCGCGGCGTGTCCGCCAACGCTCACGGGCAACGACGACATGACCGCCGCGATTCCCCACAGGCTGCCTGTGATTCCCGGCGTGGCGGATCTCGAGCCCCGGGCGCGGGGAGGCATGGGGATCGTCTATCGCGGCCGCGACGCGGCGCTTCACCGGACTGTTGCCGTCAAGGTACTTCACCCCTCGACCGCAGGCCGCTGGAGCGGCATTGAGCGGGCCAAGCGTGAGGCCGAAGCCCTCGGCCGCATCAGCCACGCCAACGTGGTCGCGGTGCATGCTGCTGGCGACGTCGAGGGCTCGCCATACCTTGTCATGGAGTGGGTGGATGGCCCGAGCCTGCACGACCGCATGGAGCAGGGGCTCCCCTCACCGCGTCAGGCCGCCCGCGTTGTGCGGGATCTCGCAGCGGCCGTGGCCGTGGTTCATGATGCGGGCATCCTCCACCGCGACATCAAGCCTGGCAACGTGCTTCTGTCGGGGCCGGCCGCCGATGACTGGGATCGGTGCGTTCCAAAGCTTGCCGACTTTGGCCTCGCACGGCCCACGGATGGAACCGGCGGGATTACCCAGGATGCCACGGCCCTTGGCACGCCCGCCTACATGGCCCCAGAACAGACCGGGCTTGCCGAGGATCTCGGCCCAATCGGCCCGGCGGGCGATATTCATGGCCTCGGTGGGCTGCTCTTCGCGCTGGTGACGGGCGTGCCGCCCTACGCGGCGGCTCACGCAACCGCATCACTGCACCGGGCAGCCCGTGGCGACATCTCGTGGCCCCCTGCTGCCCGAAAGCTCCCCAGGGATCTGCGGGCCATCATCGAGACGTGCCTGGAGCGGGAACCCGCCCGCCGCTACTCGTCGGCAGCCTTGCTCGCGGAAGACCTGCAGCAGTTTGTCGAGGGGCTCCCGGTGCAGGTGCGGCCTGCCTCCCCGCTGCGGCAACTTGCCAAGGTGGTCCGTCGTCGGCCGGTTCGCTCGGCAGCACTCAGCCTCGCGGCCGTGTTTGCGATCGTTGCACTCGGCGGCGTGATCTACCATGAGGCAACCGTTGCCGCTGCCCGCGCGCGAATCGAACAAACCGTGCAGCGTGCTGAGACGAATGCCGATGTGGCCGCACACTCAATGGACCGCCTGACCAGCGACCTGATCGAGAAGCTGGTTCGGCAGAGCAGGCCGGATGACACGGGCCACATCGAGTTTCTCAGGCAAGTCCGTGACGACTTTGTGAACTGGCCGCTGGGAGACAGCCCCGCCGAGGCGCTCCGCTTTCGAGTCAAGGGCCTCCAACGCGTCGCGCACCTCTTTGCCGAGGTCAGCCACTTCGACGAGGCGCTCATCTGCACCGGGCTGGCCTTTGCGGCGCTCGACGAGATCGCCGGGCAAGCGGGCCAGGAAGCATGGAGCATGTCAAAACGACTCGAGAGCCTCCATGTGCAGCGGTTTTTTCTCTACAACCTTCGCCGCATCGACGAGGCGACGGCGTCTGCCCGGCAGTCGATCGCCTTGCTCGAGAGGGCTCCGGCAGACCTTCCCGACCGCGACCGCGAACTCGTCCGGGCGACCCTTGACCTCGGCATGTTTTTGCATGAGCAGCAGCAGTCGGACGAGGGAAGCGTGATGATCGAGAAGGCGTTGGCACAGATGCACGCCCTGCGGCGGGCACGGCCCGATGAAATCTCGCTTGTGCAGCAGGAGGCCCATGCCCTGTACACGGCGCAGCTGTGCGCCTGGAATGCCGAGCGGTTTGACGACTGCCGTCGCTGGTCGGAGCGGCTGGCAGGGGAGATCTGTGGCTTTGTGGCTCCGCCTCGAGGTGCATCGCTTGCTGCGTCGCAGCGCACGTTCTTGACGAAGATGGTCTGCGTGGGTTTCACACGGCTGGCCCAGCTGGCGGAGATGGCCGGCCACATCGACGAGGCGATCGAGTGGACGGAGAAGCAGCGGCAGGTCTGCCTGGAGCTGCGCGCCCAGCTTCCTGCCGATGCCACCTGCCCGCTCCAGGTCGAGCTGGTTGGTGCCGACCTGAGGCGGGCCGAGTTGCTCAAGCGGAACGGCCGCAGCACCGAGGCGGACGAGACTTTAGCCCAGGCAGCCACGATGGCTGTCTGCCTTCACGAAGCGGAGCCAGCCGTCTGGGAACATGCCTCGCTTCTGGTGAACGTGTATCAGCAACGGGCCGAGCTCGCGGCGGCTCGCGGCGACGCCGCCGCGGCGGCCGAGGACTACCGCCAAGTGGCTACCGTCATGGAGCCATGGATGGCCCATCCCACGTATGGCGCGACGGCAGCGGAACTGATCGCGACTGCTCCGGTTTCGCGACGACCGTCAGTGGCGTCATCCTTGCAGCCATGATTGAGGCGATGACCATTCCGCCCTCGCCCTGACCATGCGGCGGCCCACCACAGAGCTGCCGGCGTTGGATGCAAGCCGCCGTCCTCAGCCGATCGATCGCAGGAACGCGACGGCGTTTTCGATCTCCTGCCGGGCGGCCACCGGCTCGACCGCGTCGAGCGACAGCCAGCCGTGGTAGGCGTTTTCTTCCAGGCAGCCGAGCACCTCGGGAAAATCGACCTGGCCGGTGCCCATCACCACCGCCCTGCCCCGGCCGGCAATCGGGCCGGCAACCGCATCGGTGGCATGCACATAGGCCACGTCATGGCCCATCGCGCGAATCGCCTCGACGGGATCGTGCCGGTGCACCACCAGCAGGCCGGTGGCGATGTCGCACGCAAGCGATCCTTCAGGCAGCGCGTCGAAAAGTCGTCGCAGGTCGTCGGGGTCAGACCGGCCGGCCTCCACGGCAACCGTCGTGCCCACCCGGTCGCCCCATGAGCCCAGGTCGGCAAGCACCTCGAGCAGAAGCTTCCACTCCGCAGCCTCGTCAGACACCGGAATCTCGCCAACATGGATCGTCAGCAGCTTGGCCCCGAGGTCGTAGGCCAGCTGCATCGCCGCCTTGGTGGCGGTCACGCGGGCCTCGAGGGCGGCGGCATCCCCATAGCCACGGCGGGTGGGAAAGCTGACGGCCGACACCCGCAGCCCAAAGTCGTCGAGCCACTTGCGAATCTGCCGCAGGCCCGAGCTGCTGACCTCGTCGGGCGAAAGCCCATACCGCCCGTCCACCTCCACGCCATCAACGCCAAGACTGTGGGCAATCTTCAGGCTGTCACGAAAGTGCCGCGAGAGCCCGAGGGCGGAGACGGCCAGACGGTTGGTGAACATGCCTTGCTGGGGCCCCGCGGTGGGATGAGTCGACTTCGGGCACTGGAGTGTACGATTTTGTCATGCCAACACTCAACGACGTGACCGCTGCCCTGCGAAAGATCGCCCCCTTGGAGCTGGCCGCCAGCTGGGATGCCGTGGGGCTGCTCGTGGGCAGCCGTCGCAGCGGCTGCCAGCGGGTGATGACCTGCCTGACGCTCACCGCGGAGGTGGCCGACGAGGCTGCCCGCCAGCAGGCCGACCTCGTCGTCACCCACCATCCGCTCCCCTTCCGGCCCGTCGCCCGCATCACCGACGACACCCCCTACGGCAGGACGCTGCTCACCCTGCTCTCGGCAGGCGTGGCCGTCTGGAGCTCGCACACCGCCTGGGATTCGGCGGTGGGCGGCATCAACGACCAGCTCGCCACCCTGCTCGGGCTCGGGAACGTGCGGCCGATCCAGCCGCATCCCGACATGCCGACCGCAGGCACCGGCCGGATGGGCGCGGCGAGCGAAGCGGTGAGCGTTGGCCAGCTCGCCAGCCGGCTGGCGGCGGCTCTCCGCTGTCCTGGGAGCCACGTCGCAGGAGACGCCAGCCGGCCTGCCGGCACGGTGGGCATCGTCTGCGGCAGCGGCGGCGAGATGCTTGGGGAGCTGATCGCCGCTGGCTGCGACACGCTCGTGACCGGCGAAGTGCGGCTGCACACCGCAGCGGAAGCGATCGCCTCTGGGCTCGCCGTGATCGCCGTCGGCCATCATGCCAGCGAACACTTCTCCATGGCCGCGCTTGCCCGCCGGCTCGAGGCGGAGGTTGCGGGCCTCGCCAGCTGGGCCAGCCGCTGCGAGCGGGATCCGCTTGCCTGGATGCCCGCTGAGGCCTAGGCCGCCCAAGGTTCGTTGCTCCGGCCACAGCGTTGCCTACAATCACCGGTTTCGACGGTTCGCCATCAGGACGGGTCGTTGCTGCCCCGAGCCTGCCCACAGCCGCCATGCCCCGCCACGACGAACCCTCCCGCCAGCGCCGCTACCTGACCGCCTTGCCGGTCTACAACGAGGCCTCGCATGTGGCTGGCGTGCTCGATGAGGTGCTGCGGTTTACGGCCGACGTGCTCGTCGTCGACGACGGCTCCACCGACGGCACCTCCGATGTGCTCTCTGGCCGGAGTGATGTCCGGGTCGTGCGGCATCCAGTCAACCGGGGCTACGGTGCCGCCCTGGCGACGGCCTTTGCCGAAACGCTCGCTGGCGACTGGGCGGGCCTCGTCACGATCGACTGCGACGGCCAGCATCAGCCGCGGCTGATTCCTGCGTTTATCCGCACGGCCAGCGACCCCGCTCGGCATGCCGACGTCGTCAGCGGAAGCCGGTATCTCGAGCCGCCTCCGGCTGGTTCTGCGGTTCCTGCCGACCGCAGGCGGATCAACGAAGATGTGACCGCCGAACTCAATCGCCGCCTCGGCCTTCAGCTCACCGACGCCTTCTGTGGCTTCAAGGCCTACACCCGCCGGGCCCTGGAAAGC
>CALCGM010000108.1 GCA_937900985.1 uncultured Planctomycetaceae bacterium
GCCCTGCGACGAGACTTTTGCCGCCTGCCGAGCTTGGACCATCCGCGGGCGGTCTGCGGCCGTTTTGTTTAGCTCGCGGTGGGCTTGCTGCGGATGGCGGCGAGGCGGGCTGCGAGGAAGCTGCCGGCGGTGATGGGGGTGGCTGCATCCTGGCTGAGCACGACCTCGCTGCGGGGAT
The DNA here is from genome assembly GCA_937900985.1 of uncultured Planctomycetaceae bacterium. Taxonomy (GTDB): domain Bacteria; phylum Planctomycetota; class Planctomycetia; order Pirellulales; family UBA1268; genus M30B53. The sequence goes on from CALCGM010000108.1 coordinate 179, forward strand.
GTACGAAAAACGGCATCGAGTAGCGGGAGACGCAGCGGGCGGCGGGATCGGATGGGTTGACCACGCGGTGAGGTGTCGATCGCAGACGGCCGTCGGTCGCCAGGCTGAGCATGTCGCCCACGTTGACAACCAGCTGGCCAGCCAGCGAGCTCACCGGCATCCATGAGCCATCGGGCCGCTGCACCTCGAGGCCGCCGGCCGTGCCCTCGCACAGCAGCGTGAGCAGGTTGATGTCGGCATGTGCGGCAGCCCGCACGGCGTCGGCAGGAAGATCAGCCGGCAGCGGCGGGTAGTGGATCAGCCGCAGGATGCTGTTGCCGCCTGAGATCCACTCCTGCAGGTGGCCAGCTTCAACGCCAATCGCTTCCTCGACGGCCGCGAGCACGCGACCGGCCAGCTGCTCGAGCGTGCCAAACAGCTCCAGCATCGTGTGCTCAAAGCCAGGGAGCTGCGACGCCGAGGGCCAGGCGTTGTCGAAGCTGCCGGCGGCTCCGCGAGGGTGCGGCTGGCCAACATGGAAAAACTCTTTCAGGTCGGCCGCCTTCGCCCCAACCGCTCGTTCACCACCGAGGCCGACGTAGCCGCGGTTGCCGAGCGACTCCGGCACGCTGCAGGCCTGCTTCGCCGCGTCATCAAGAGTGAAAAACGCTTCGCTCGCAGCGAATGCCTCCGCAAACCGCTCGCGATCGATGCCGTGGCCGTCGAGCACGAGAAAGCCGAAGGTTTCCAGCGACGCGGTCAGCCGATCCAGAAACCGCTGTCGGGTTGCCGGGTCGCTGCTGGCATGGTCGCGGAGGTCAAGCACCGGCAACGCGTCGCCAGCGGGCATGGCTGCGTTGGTTTGTTGTGTGGTTGTCATTCGATCTATCCTCAGTCAACAGCACCCACCTTATGGAGCTCTGCGGATGGTGATCTTACTGGTCAAGATCGTGTCGGCGATGGTCTACCCCGTTGGCATGGCGTTTTTTCTCTTGGCCGCCGGCATGGGGCTCTGGCGGTGGGGCCGCAGCGATCGCTGGCAGGCCAGAGGAAAGTGGACCGCCGTTGGCGGGCTGGTGGTTCTCTATGTCTTCAGCAACGGCCTGGTGGCTGAGCAGCTCGCGAGGTCGCTGGAGCGGCGGGTGATGCCGCCCGATCCCCTGCCGCACGCCGACGGAGTGATCGTGCTTGGCGGGGGTATCTCGCCGCGTGCCTTCCCGCGGCAGACCGCCGAAGTCCACGACGCTGGCGATCGGCTGCTCTACGGGGCCCACCTGATCCGTGAGGGGCTTGCCGACTGGATGGTCTGCGCCGGCGGCGGTGGTGAGCTCTCCTACATCGAGCAGACCGAGGCCGAGGCGATGCAGGAGATGCTCGGCTGGATGGGGGTGGCCGATGACCAGATCACGCTCGACACCAAGTCGCGAAACACCCGCGAGAATGCCGCTGAGAGCCTGCCGCTGGCGATTGAGCGGGGAGCAACGCGGGTGTTTCTCGTGACCTCGGCAAGCCACATGCCGCGGTCGCTCGGCATCTACAAAAAGCAGGCCGAGCAGCTGGGCATCGAGGGCCTGGAGATCATCCCCGCCCCGTGCGACTACACGATCATCGATCCAGAGAAGTATCCGCCGCTGTTCTACCGGGTGGCGATGAACCTGCTGCCAAACGCCGGCTCGCTGCGGATCTCAACGCAGATCCTCCACGAGTATTACGGCATGGTCTACTACTGGCTGCGGGGCTGGATCTAGCTGTCCGTGGAAAAAGCCATCCATGGCCTTTTCCACTCAAGCGACGCCCCAAAAAGCTGAGTTTTTGGGGGTCGCCGGTCACCGCATCCTGCGGCGGCAGACGTATTCCACAGTCTGCGAGCTGATGCGGCCGTTGATGAGCAAACAACAGACGAAGGAGCGGCAATGGCTGAGAGGCAGTTGGGCCGACGTGTGGTGTGGGTGTGTGGGGTCGTCGTGGCCGCTGCTCTGAGCGGGCCGGCGGCGGTCGCAGCCGACGAGGCGGAGGTGGGTGAGCCCCGCTGGTATGGCGAGCTCGATGCGACGGATCGCCGGTTTCGCTTTGTGATCGAGCAGCTTCCAGGCTCAGCGGTGGCGGAGGACGCGGAGAGCGAGCCTGCTGAGGGCGGCGAAGCCCGTTGGCAGCTGTGGAGTCTCGATGAAGGAGACCGTCGCTTTCCGCTGGAGTCGTTTGTGAACGACGGTGAGCAGCTGCGGTTTGAGCTGCCGATCTCGCAGGCGAGCTACACCGGCACGATGCGGGAGCCCGGCGGCGGCCCGGTGGTTGTTGCAGGCACCTGGCGTCAGCGGGGCACCACGCTGCCGCTCGATTTTCGCAGCGTGGGTGATCAACCGGTGCCACCCCCTGCCGACGAGGTCTGGGCTGGCACCCTCAACGCGATCGTGCAGAAGCTCGACCTGCGGTTTCGCATCACCCGCGATGCTGCCGGCCTGCGAACGGCCTGGATGGACAGCCTCACGCAGCAGGTCGGCGGCTTCCGCGGCGACCTCGGCATCACAGGCACCACCTGGACGATCGATGTGCCCGCCGTTCGCGGCCGCTTTGAAGGAACGCTTTCCGAGGATGGAAAAACGCTCGCGGGCAGCTGGGCCCAAAGCGGCGTGTCGCTGCCTCTGTCGCTCTCCCTGGGCGACGATCAGCCAGCCCCGCCGCCAGCAGCCAAGAGCCGGCCGCAGACGCCCAGGCCACCGTTTCCTTACGCGAGCGAGGACGTCCGCTTTCGCAACGCCGCCCAAGACGTGACGCTTGCCGGCACGCTCACGCTCCCCGAGGGCGACGGCCCCTTTCCGGCGGTCGTGCTGATTTCGGGCTCGGGGCCCCAGGACCGCGACGAGACCCTCTTTGAGCACAAGCCGTTTGCGGTGATTGCCGATCATCTCACCCGCCGCGGGATCGCCGTGCTGCGATACGACGACCGCGGCGTGGGAGGGTCGACCGCCGGGCCGCCGGATGCCACGAGCGAAGACCTCGCCGGCGATGCGTTGGCCGGCTGGGATTGTCTGGCAGAACGTGCGGAAATCGACCCGCAGCGGATCGGCTTCGTTGGCCATAGCGAGGGGGCGATGCTGGCCACAATGGCGGCCGCAAAGAACCCACAGGTGGCCTGCGTTGTGATGCTTGCCGGCGCGGGCGTCGACGGGAAGCAGGTGCTCCTCTCGCAAGGCCAGCGGGTGCTCGAGGCGGAAGGGCTCAGCAGCCCCGAGCAGCTCAACCGCCAGCGGGTGCTCCAGGAAGTGCTCATGAGCACCGTCGAAGACGCACCGCCGGGGGCGTCGCCGGCAACGATGGCGGCGGAGGCCGCGAAGCGGCTGCGAGCGATGCTGCCGGGCGATCCGCCGCCGGGTGAGGATCTCGACGCTTTGGCCGAGGCGGGCATCGCTCAGCTTTCAAAACCCTGGTTTCGCTTCTTTTTGGAATACGATCCCACGAAGCCGCTGCGGCAGCTTGACTGCCCGGTGCTCGCCCTCGTGGGCAGCAACGATGTGCAGGTGGACGCAGCTACCAACCTGCCGCCGCTGCGAGCGGCCGTGGCCGAGGCGGGCAATCCTGCGTCGGCCGTGGAAGAACTGCCGGGCCTCAACCATCTCTTGCAGACGGCCACCACCGGCGCTGTCAGTGAATACGACACGATCGAGGAGACGATCGCTGCTGAGGCCCTCGAACGCGTCGGCAGCTGGCTCGAGGAGCGGTTTGGGCCCGCCGGAAAATAGTGGCAGGTGGGACGCCCTGCCGCGAACCCTTTGCCTGCGGCCTGCGTACCAACTGTCCGTGGCAAGCGGCTTTCCTGGCCTTTTTCCACGCGGGCGACACCCCCAAAGCCACGTTTTTGGGGGGCGCCGGTCGCCGCATTCTGTGGCGGCAGACGTGCGGCACGTCTGCGTGCTGCGCGGCATGAAGGGGAAGGGGAGGATATGACCGACGTGACAGGCTTTGCGGATCAACTGCTGACCGTTCACGATGCGGCCCTGATGCTCGCGTGTTCGGTCGCGGAGGTGCGGCGGCTGCGGGCAGACGGCGAGCTGGTCGCCTTTTACGTCGGCACGGAGGCGATGTTTCGCTGGGCCAATGTGCGGTCGCTGCAGCGGCGGCAGGAAGAGATGGCTCGGCTGCGATCGTCCCGCCGCAACCGGGTGTTTGGCACGGGCATGCCGCAGCGGCGAGTTGTTGGAGTGCTCGCCAGCGACACAGCCATCCTAGGCGAAGGCTGAGGGGCTGCGGTGCTCGTCGCATCCCACGTAGCACCGTGGGGCAAGCCGTCGACGCACCGCGAGGATCGCTTTCCGCGGCAGCGTTGGGCTTGGGGAGAGCGTGAGCCAGCGGAGCTGAGGAAGGGCCGCGATGTGAGCGAGGCCCTTCGTGGTGATGCGGGTCTGCGTTAGCTGAAGTCTCCGCAGGGGCTTCAGTGTGGCGATCGCCTTCGCCATCGTGTCCCCGATCGCTGCGGCGTGGATCTCCAGCGACTCGAGCTTTGTGAGCCTGGCGATTTCAGCCGCCATCGCGTCGTCAAAGGTCTTGGCGTTTGTGATCGAGAGGCTGCGAATGCCCGGCCATGCCGTCAGCACGCCGCGGAGGCGGTCAGCGGCCTCCTGACGAATCGGGCTGTCGTTGAGCCCGATCTCGATCGAGTCAACAAGGCACTGCGTCGCCATCACGGAGAGCCGGTCGAGGTCAGGCAGTTCGCCGAAGCCAAGGTTGCCGTAGAGCAGCGTCACCCAGATGTTCCATTCCCGGTAGACAAAGTCGGCGACCGGCCTGTTGCGAGCAGCGCACGCTTTCTGCCGGGCCGGCGTGGGGGCGGTGAGGCCGAGCTGGCGCGGGTGGGGAATGAACTGCAGCCGGTCGCCTGCTGAGCCTGCATCGGCGACTGAAAACCTTCTCGCTGCTGCGATCGTGACGCCCGGGCAGTCGTTCAGGGAGACTCGCTCCAGGCAGGGAAGCGTCTGCACGACGTCGAAGACCGCGTCGGTGACCTGCGTCGTCGACATCTGAAGCTGCCGGAGCGCCCGATGGCCCGCAAGCTGCTGCAGGTCACTGTCTTTTGTGTCAGAGCTCGAGAGGTCGAGCGCCTCCAGACGCGGAAAGCCGTCCCGCAGCCGAGGGCAGAGAAACCGGGCGACGTTTTTGGTGTCTGAAGCGGTGATGGCGGTGGCGTTGCTCCAGCCATTGAGCAGTGTCGCGAGAACGGCCTGCTTGTCGGTGGCGAGGTTCAGACGGCTCAGGTCAACCTCGCGGACCTTTGCAAGGGTTGCCAGCGCGGCTGCATCGGCACGCGTGAGTTTCTTGAGCTGGCCGACCGCAACATCGAATGAATCCTGGCGGTGTTCGTAGAGCATGCCCTCGGCCTTCTTCACGAGGATCTGCTTGGCGGTGCGATGGGGGATCGGTGCTGGCTTGGCGGTGTTTCTCTCGGGGGAGCGCGGTTCGGCTTTCGAGGTGACAGGGCGGGGCTGCGGGTTTGTGCGGGCTCCTGCGACGGGTGGCTTTTAGAGACGGGTGGCGAGGCTCTTCAGGCTGCGACGCCAGGCTGCGAGGCTTCCAGACTCTCGCCAGAGATCAGCGAGCGCGGAATCCTTGCCGATGGCCGTCACCAGGGCCGCGGCCTTCTCGGCCTGCCCTGCAGACGGGCGATACCCGGTCTCGCCAAGCCATGCCTGGGCGTCGGCTGCGACCGATGCGAAGCTGCGGAGCGGGTGACCGCCGGCAGCGGCGATGACTTCAGCGGCCGCGATGGCGACTGAGCACCAGGTCTCATCCTGTGTGCGTTTTTGAGAGACGCCTCGCAGTGCTGACGCGATGGCGTTGCGGCCGTGCGTTGTGAGCTCCGCCTCAAACGCTGCGGCATCATCGTTGTCGAAAGGTCCCGTGCCCCAAGCTCCCATGGCTCTCCCCTGAGCAGGTTTCATCGCGGGATGGCTGCCGTCACAACGCCGGCTGCGACGGTCTCTCCGAGCCGCCACGACCCCGCAGGCGGCATGAGCATGCCGTGGAAGAGATCGTTCGACAAGCGGTCTCCACGAGGCGTGCCTCGAATTCGAAAAACGCACAGACACCACACTGGGGGATCCCGCGTAGGATACGGGAGCAGGTGGAGAGCGGGCGGGAGTCGGGCGTCGCCTTCTGCTGGTTTCTGCCTGCACCGACTCGCCCAGGAGATTTCCCATGATTGAGATGCTGCCCGATATGCCCGCCCACACGGTTGGCATGAAGCTCAGCGGCACGCTCCACGATGAGGACTACAAGACCTTCGTGCCGATGGTCGACGCGGCGATTGCCGAGACCGGCAAGACACGCATCCTTGCCTGGTTTCACGACTTCCACGGCTGGGATGCCAAAGCCCTCTGGGACGACATCGCCTTCGCCACCACCCACTGCACGACGATCGAGCGGATTGCCCTGGTCGGGGAAAAGAACTGGGAGAAGTGGATGGGCACCATCTGCAAGCCGTTCACGATGGCAACCGTGAAGGTTTTCGATGTCTCGGAGCTCGACGCCGCCAAGGCCTGGATTGCCGAGGGCTGAGCTGGGCCGAGGGCTGAGCCACGGTGTCGGTTGGCCTCAGCCCTCAAGTGTCCGCTTGCGTCGCAGCAGATGGTGGTAGTGCTGCGCGAAACGGTGGGCTTCATCGCGGACGTATTCGAGCAGCCGCAGGGAATAGGCATCGCGGCTGATCCGCAGGGGCTCGGATCTGCCGGGCAGGAAGACCTCCTCCTCGCGTTTGGCGAGGGAGATCACGCAGGGAGGCTCCACGCCAAGGTCTGCCAGTGCCGCCATCGCCGCCGAGAGTTGCCCCTTGCCCCCGTCGATCAGGAAGATGTCGGGGAAGGGGGCTCCTTCCCGAGCCAGTCGGGCAAACCGCCGCGACACCACTTCCGCAATGCTCTTAAAGTCATCGATGCCGTCGACAGTCTGGATGCGATACCGTTTGTAGCCCGGCTTGAAGGGCAGCCCGTCGATGAACTGCACGAGGCTGGCGACGGTTTCGGTGCCTCCGAGGTGGGCGATGTCGACTCCCTCGATCACCCGAGGCGGCTTCTCAAGCTTGAGCACGCTCTTGAGCCCCGCGAGCCCCTTCTTGGGGTCGACCGTAAACACCTCTGGCTGCACATGCTCCTCAAGGTCGCCCCGCTGGTCGAGTGTTTCCAGCAGCTTGATCTCGTCGCGGAGGCGGGCTGCCTTCTCAAACTCCAGCCGCTCTGAGGCCTGCAGCATGTCGTGCCGCATCTCATCGATCACCCGCTGCTTGTTGCCGTCGAGGAACGTCCGCAGCCGGAGAATGTCGCGGCGGTAGTCTTCCTTGGAAATCCGCAGGTTGCATGGCGCTGTGCACTGATTGATCGAGGCCAGCAGGCAGGGCCGATACCACTGCCACTTGGCGTCGTCGGCCTCAATGTCGAGGGTGCAGGTGCGAAACTTGAAGATCCGCTGCAAGACGACCATCGCCCCGCGGAGGCTGCCGGCGCTGGTGAAGGGGCCGTAGAGCTTGGCGTTTTTTCGCCGCGGTTCGCGGGTCACCTCCACGCGAGGAAAGTCTTCGCGGGTGGTGATCTGCAGGTAGGGAAAGGTCTTGTCGTCTTTGAGTTCGGTGTTGTAACGGGGCTGCACGTCCTTGATCAGCCGGCTCTCCATCAGCAGCGCATCGACCTCGCTGTCGGCGTCGAGGTAGTCGATGTCGCGAATCTCACGAACGAGGTCTGCCGTCCGCCGCTCTTCCGCGGCGGCCTTGAGGAAGTAGCTGCCGGCCCGGCTGCGGAGGTTTTTCGCCTTGCCGACGTAGATCACGCGGCCAGCGGCATCCTTCATCAGATACACGCCCGGTGTCTGCGGGAATCGCCGCACCTTGGCTGCTGCGAGCGAGCGGTCGCGGGCCGCTGCGGCGTCGTCAGTGTCGGCCGGCGTGCTTTCCTCCGCATCAGCGATGCGGCTCGGCTGGTCGTCGCCGAGAGGGCCTTCGGCTGCAGCGGAGTCGTGGCCGCTCATCTCGTCGTTGCTGGCATCCATCGTAGGATTCTAGCGGTCTGTGGAAAAAGCCATCCATGGCCTTTTTCCACTTTGGCAACACCCGGAAACGCCAAGGCTTTTCGGGGTTGCCGATCGCCGCATCCTGCGGCGGCAGACTCTTTCCACTGTCTGCTCGGAGGCGGATGACTCCTGTCACACGCCTACGAGCGCACGCAGCTCCTTTTCCATCGTGTCGAGCCTTTCGGTGAGCTGCTGCTTGACGGCGGGAAGCTCGGCGGGGCTGCAGGGTGGGGCGGCGGTGAAGAGGTAGAACTTGATCTTCGGCTCGGTGCCCGACGGCCGAGCCGCGACGGCGTTGGCCAGCGGCGGAAACTGGTTGGGCTCGGAGGACTGCCAGCCAGCCGGGGCATCGCCGAGATCGAAGAGCATCACATCTCCCGCCGTGCCGTCGATGGCAGCGGTGGTGCCATCGGGCATGCTCGCCGTGAGGGAGGCGTAGTCGCGGGTGCAGCGAACCGGGAGGCCGGCAACTGCTGAAGGGGGGCTGCTCCGCAGGCCTGCCATGATCTCCTGCATGCGGTCCATGCCGGCGGCGCCGGGCAGGGCGATCGAGACCTGCCGCTCGAGGTGGCAGCCGTGGGCCGCGAAGAGGCCGTCGAGGTGCTGGTGTAGGGAGCGGCCTTCGGCCTTGAGGCTCGCCACCATCTCAGCCAGCAGCAGCGCCGCCACCGCGGCGTCTTTGTCGCGAACGTGCGTGCCGGCGAGGTAGCCGTGTGATTCCTCGCAGCCGAAGGCAAAGTGCTCTGGGCCGATCGCATCGATCCGCTGGCCGATCCACTTAAAGCCCACGAGCAGGTTGTCGATCGCCCGGATACCGTGATGCTCGGCGACCCGCCGCACGAGGCCGCTGGTCACGATCGTGGTGATCAGTCGGTCGGTCGCGGCGGTCTTGCCGGAGCCGGCCCGCGTCGTGAGGGTCCAGTCGGCGAGCAACGCCCCCAGCTGGTTGCCAGTGAAGGTGTCCCAGCCGCTGCCGGCTTCCAGGGAGAGCGGGGCGGCAGCGCCGAGCCGGTCGCAGTCGGGGTCGCTGGCGAGCACGAGGTCGTCACCGGCCGCCTTGGCCTCCTCGATCGCCCCTGCAAGCACCGCCGGGTTTTCCGGGTTGGCCACATGCCCGGGCACATTGGGGAAGTCGCCATCGGGTGTTTCCTGGGGGCCGTAGAGCCGCACCTGCGCGAAGCCCGCTCCCGCAAGCACCGGCACGACCGCCGAGGCTCCCACGCCGTGCAGCGGCGTGTAGAGCACCGAGACGTCTCGGCTGCCCGGTGTCGACTGCTCAAGCACCGCGGCGACAAACGCGGGGTCGATCTCAGCCTCCACAAACCGCACGCGGCCTTCGGCCACACCCGCTGCGAAGTCGCTCCGCGTCACATCGACCACGTTCATCACCCGGTCGATGATGCCGCGGTCATGCGGCGGGAGCACCTGCACGCCACCGGCCCAGTAGACCTTCACGGCGTTGTCGCTGGGTGGGTTGTGGCTGGCGGTGACCATGATGCCGCAGTGGCTCTGGGTGTGCCGCACGGCGTAGGAGAGTTCGGGCGTGCTGCGGAAGCCCCGCAGAAAGAAGATCTTGAAGCCGGCTGCGAGCAGCACCTCGCTGCAGAGCTTGGCGAAGTGTTCGGAGCGATGGCGGGTGTCGTAGGCGATCGTGCAGGTGGGGGTCTCACCAGCCGCCAGAACGCTGGTGACATAGTCGGCCAGCCCCTGGGCGCTCTCGCCGATCGTGCGGTCGTTGATCACGTTGCAGCCCACGGGATACATCGTGCCGCGGCGGCCGCCGGTGCCGAAGGGAATCACCGTCCAGTAGGCGTCGTCGAGCTCCTGCCAGAGCTGCTGATCGATCCGCTGGCCCAGGTCGTCAGCAAAGGCCGCAAACTGCGGCAGGGTGAGCCACTCGCGGATCGCCTTGGCGGAATGCTCGGTCAGTCGGCCGGCGGCGTGGGCAGCGTCAATCGCGGTGAGTCGCTCGGGCGTGGCGGCCATGGGGGCTCCTTCATGGTGTCTGGTGGGCAGCAGCGGCGGTGTCTTGGCTGCGGCGGACGTGTTTATACTGCCCCCCCACCGGCCGCGGGAACCGCGGAGTTGG
>CALCGM010000109.1 GCA_937900985.1 uncultured Planctomycetaceae bacterium
CCGCGGGCCGCGAAGCGGCCTCGGCGTAGCCGAGGTGCCTCCGGCACCCGTGGACCCGTCCCGCTTGCGCGGCGGATGGCCGAGCCGAGCGTCCGGAGGGGCAGCCCCGGGCTCGCCCCGAGCGGCCCCCAGAAGATGCTCTTCTCTCAACCGGCCCCACCGTCGACAATCCGGGTTCACTCCGTATTGCCCCCTTTCCCCCCAGCGATGCCCAGGCGGTCATGGCCAGCTCTGAAACCCCCGACAATCCTGCACCGTCCACCAGCCCCGAGGCCCCCACAGCGGCCGACCGCGGCAGCACCGCTGCTGCGCTCGAGGCAGCCCGCCGTGAGAAGCTGGCGAAACTTGGGGAGCTGGGCGTTGATCCCTGGGGGCATCGCTTCGACAACGTGCAGTCGATGGCAGAGCTGCGGGCGGAGGCCGAGGGCATGGATCCGGCCGATCAGGAAGGGCCCACCGTGCGGGTGGCGGGCCGCATCCTGCTCTTGCGAAATGCCGGCCGGCTCGTGTTTCTCACGCTGGCCGACCGCAGCGGCCGGATTCAGGTGATGCTTGGCAAGAAGCAGGTGGGGCCGGAGGTGTGGCCGGTGGTGGGCTGCCTTGATCTGGGCGACATCGTGGGCGTGGATGGCCGGCTGGGCTATTCCAACTCAGGCGAGATCACCGTCTTCGCCAGCTCGCTGACGTTTCTGACCAAGTCGATCGAGACGCCGCCAGACAAGTATCACGGGCTGGTGGATGCCGAGCTGCGGCAGCGGATGCGGTATCTCGACCTGATCCATGGCGACGGGGTGCTGGAGCGGTTCACTGCCCGCATCCGGATCATCGAGGCGGTCCGCCGCACGCTCACCGACCGCCGGTATCTCGAGGTGGAGGGGCCCACGCTCCACACGATCGCTGGCGGGGCGGCCGCCCGGCCGTTCGCCACGCACCACAACGCCCTCGACATGCCGATCGTGATGCGGATTGCGCTGGAGCTGCACCTCAAGCGGCTGCTGGTGGGCGGCATGGAGCGGGTTTTCGAGCTTGGCCGCGTGTATCGCAACGAAGGCATCAGCACCCGGCACAATCCCGAGTTTACGATGCTCGAGGCCTACGAGGCCTACGGCAACTACGAGACGATGATGGACCTCACCGAGGCGATCATCCTCAATGCTGCCGAAGCGGCTGGCACACCCACGCAGCACGCCTGGATGGGCAAGGAGATCGACCTTTCGGCCCCCTTCCGCCGGGCGCGATACGACGACCTGCTGGCTGAGGTGACCGGCTGCGATCCGGCTGATCCGGCAAGCGTGGCCGCGGCGGCGGCCACGCGGGAGATCGAGACGGCGGGCCGGCATCCCGACGTGATCAAGAGCGAGCTCTTTGAAGCGACGGTCGAGGAGAAGCTGATCAACCCGACGTTTGTCATCGACTATCCGGCAGGCGTCTGCCCGCTGACGAAGCGGAAGCGCGACAACCCGGCGATCGCGGAGCGGTTTGAGCTCTATGTCTGTGGCATGGAGCTGGCCAACGCCTACACGGAGCTCAACGATCCAGACCTGCAGGAGGAGCTCTTCCGCACCCAGCTGGCCGGGCTTGATGATGACGAGTCGATGGCCCGTATGGACCACGACTTCATCAAAGCCTTGCGGCACGGCATGCCTCCGGCAGGTGGCCTCGGCATTGGCATCGACCGGCTGGTGATGCTGTTGACGGGAGCCTCTTCGATCCGTGATGTGATTCTGTTCCCAATCCAACGGCCCCAGGCGGAGTAGCTCTCAGGGAGCGTCACCTTCACATTCACGCCGCAAATCCCCATGGCTCTCAGGCAAGGATGCCTTCGCGATGTACAAGCTCCTTCTTTGTTGGCGGTATCTCCGCACCCGCTGGATCGCCCTGGCAAGCGTGGTCAGCGTGATGCTCGGCGTGGCCACGATGATCGTGGTCAATGCCGTGATGGCCGGCTTCTCGCATGAGATGCAGACCCGCATCCATGGGATCCTTTCCGACATCGTGTTTGAGAGCCATTCGCTCTCGGGCTTTCAGGATCCCACCTGGCACATGGAGGAGATCCGGCGGGCTGCGGGCGACGATATTGAGGGGATGACGCCCACCGTGGCCGTGCCGGCGATGCTTTCGTTTCAGGTCCGCGGACAGTGGATCACCCGTCAGGTGATGTTTATCGGGATTGATGCGGCCACGCATGCCTCGGTCAGCGACTTTGGGGCGTTTCTCCAGCATCCGGCCAATCGGGAGCAGCTGAGCTTCAGCCTTCGCGACGGAGGCTACGACACCCTGCAGGAGGGCAACGACGAGGCGGGCCCACTCCGCCCTGCCCTGGAAAACGCCGGCTGGCCGCATCGCCGCGAACGGGTGGAGCAGGAGACGATCTGGCGGGAGCAGCAGCAGCGGCTCGGCGGCCCAGTGCGGCCGCTCGATCAGCATGTCGACGCGGTGCTGGCCGCCACCGAGCCCGCAGTGCCAGAGACCGCCGCAGCCGACAGCGGCGATGCCGAGACAGGCGGCGGAGCCCCGCTCGACCCCTTCAAGGCGGCCCGGCCCGAGCAGGGCCACACCATGGATCTGGCCACCGAGCAGTTCACCGGGATCGTTCCCGGTATCGGCCTAGCGAGCTTCCGCGACCGCAGCGGAGTCGACCGCTTCCTGATCCTGCCCGGCGACGACGTGAAGGTCACCTTCCCGACTGCCGGCACGCCGCCGAAGGCTGTCAGCAACACCTTCACGGTGGTCGACTTCTACGAGAGCAAGATGAGCGAATACGACGCCAACTTCGTGTTTGTTCCTCTGGAAAAGCTGCAGCAGATGCGGGGCATGATCGAGCCGGAAACCGGCATCGGCAGTGTCAACTCGATCCAGATCAAGCTCGCCGAGGGGGCCGACCTGG
>CALCGM010000110.1 GCA_937900985.1 uncultured Planctomycetaceae bacterium
GGTCGAGCCGGCCGGGGCTCGTGGCGGTGCCGCGGTAGCTACTGGCCCAGACCATGCCCACCCGCACCGGGCCATCGAGGCTGCGGATCAGGTCGGCCACCAGCACGATGCTGCCGGTGAGCACCCCCACGACCGTCACCGGCTGCCGCCCGAGGTCGTCCCGGATGCAGCGGGCCAGTCGGGCGATGCCCTCGGAGAGCTCTTCTTGGCTGAGAACGATCTGCATGAGCAATGCTGTGCGGGACTGCAGGAATCCGCCTCAAGCGGATGCGGCCCACAAGCCTATGCTAGATCGGTGAAAGGCCCCACCCCGGCCCCTCCCTTCTCGCTGTTGCTGCCAATGCCCATCCCCACCGAATCGCCGACACCTCCAGCCTGGACCAGCCGCGAGATCGACGGCCACATGCTCGAGGTGTTTCTGCCACGGCCCGATTCGGGGCGGCCTCCAGGAGCCATCGTGCACCTGCGGGATCGCGACGACCTGCCCCCGTCGCAGCTGCCCGCCTGGAAGCAAGCCATCGAGAACTCGCCCCTGCCGGTGGTGTCGCTCGCTGGCGGCACGAGCTGGTGGCTCGACCGGGTGGTCAGCCGCTTCGACGCCCGGCTGTCGCCCGAGGCCTTCATTCGCGGCCCGCTGACCGACAGCCTGCGGGAGTGGTTTGGGCTGCCGGCCGCAGCGATCGCGACGGTGGGGCAGGGGAGCGGCGGCCAGGGGGCGCTGCGGCTGTCATACCGGCATCCGGCGGCGTTTCCGGTGGCCGCAGCGGTGCTGCCCACCATCGATTTCCACCGCACGATGGAGAGCGGCGAGCCCGGCAGCGACACCCTCTGGGAGCTCTATGGCGACGTCGAGGTGGCCCGCCAGCAGACCGCGATCCTGCATGTGCACCCGCTCAACTGGCCGCGGCATCAGGCGTTTTGGGCCCACGCTGGCGACCTGCTTGCCAGCGACGGGGCCGACCGGCTGCACAGCAAGCTGATCGCCTTGGGCATCTTTCACGAAGCGGAGCTGGCTGGCCCGGTCGATGCCGCGGCGTGGCTGCCCACAGCGGCCGCGGGAGCGATTCGGTTTGCCGCCGAGCGGCTCGAACGCGATTCTCGGCGGATCGTTTGAGGCAGCCGCCGCAGGCCTCGTCGCGATTGACACCGCGGGTGCTGTGGCCGCAAATGAGGCTTTCCCGCCCACCTCCCGCACGGAAGCTCAGAGGCACGTGGAGTTCAAGGTCGCCCTCGACGTCTTCGCTGGTCCCCTCGACCTGCTGCTCTACCTGGTAAAGCGGCATGAGGTGGAGATCACCGAAGTTCCGATCGCGAAAATCGCGGAAGACTTCCTCGGCTACATCGAGGTGCTCGAAGTGCTGGCGATCGAGCAGGTTGGGGAGTTTGTCGAACTCGCCAGTGTTCTGCTTGAGATCAAGGCCAGGGCTCTCGTGCCGAGGCCGGAAGAAACGGAGGCGCCGGTCGAAGAGGTCCGGGAAGACCTCGTTCGCCGGCTCCTGGAATACAAGCAGTATCGCGACGCCGCCGTGATGCTCGAAGACCGCGCCCGCCGGCAGGAGCAGCGGTTTCCCCGTCTCGACACCAGCGATGATCCCGGTCCCAGCCCGCCGCGGGAGGTGGCCTTTGCCGAAGCCCAGGTGTGGGACCTGGTGGCGGCGATGAGCCGGGTGATGAAGAAGCGGCAGGCCCGCGCGCCTCGGCAGATCGTCCACGACGACACCCCGATCGAAGTGCATATGGAGCGGATTGAAGGCCTGCTGGCCGAACGCGACCGCCTCGCCTTTTCCGAGCTGTTTGAAGTCGAGATGCCCCGCATGCGGGTCGTGGGTATCTTTCTGGCTGTGCTCGAGCTTGTTCGCCGCGGCCGCGTGACCACTCGGCAGGAACAGCTCTTCGACGAGCTCTGGCTCGCTTCGCTGGAGCCTGACGCCCGGCCTGGGCCTGGGCTGCACGAGCCGCCTCCTGAAGGAACCCCATGATCGACAACGCACCGCTCCGCACGCTGACCCACAAGGGCCTGACGGTGGAGGGCTACTCGCGGGCAGCCGTGCAGAGCTACTGGCGGATTCCTGAGCTGAAAATCGGCTTCGATCTCGGAGGCCAGCCCTGGGGCTTCATGGCCACCAGCACCTGGTTTATCTCCCACACCCACCTCGACCACATTGCGGCCCTGCCGGTGTATGTGGCCCGACGGCGGATGATGAAGATGGACCCGCCGGACATCTACCTGCCCGAGGTGGCGATTGAGCCCGTCGGCCGGCTGCTGCGGGCGGTCTCCCGGCTCGACCGCGGCCGGCTTCCCTGCCGTCTGCTGCCCGCGCGGCCGGGCGATGAGATCGAACTCTCCCGCGAGCATGTCGTCACGGTCTCATCGACCACCCACACGATCCCCAGCGTCGGCTACGTCGTCTGGGATCGCCGCCGCAAGCTCAAACATGAGTTTCAGGGGCTGCCGGGCGACAAGATCCGCGATCTGCGGCTCTCGGGCGTCGACGTGACGCACGAGATTCGCGCGCCGCTGGTGGCCTACCTCGGCGACAGTTCGCCGGAGGGGCTCGACCGCTGTCCGGCGATGTATGAGGCGATGATCCTGATCACAGAGATGACCTTCGTGGCCCGCAGCCACCGCCGTGACAAGATCCACAAGTATGGCCACATCCACCTCGACGACATCATCGAGCGGAAGGACCGCTTCCATAACGAGCTGATCGTGGCCACCCACTACTCCACCCGCTACACCGATGAGCGGATCCACCGCATCGTGTCCAAGCGGCTTCCCGACATGCTCGACGGACGGCTGCGGGTGTGGCTGTGAGCCTGCCGCGGTCGG
>CALCGM010000111.1 GCA_937900985.1 uncultured Planctomycetaceae bacterium
CTGCCAGTCGGCCTGGGAGAGATCAGGGGCGGTCGCTCGATCCGGCTCATTTTGAGCAGGCTCAGACCGCTCAGCGGCCTCGCTCAATGGGTCAACGGGATCGCCAGGCGGTTACCCAGGCAACTCCTTCGGCGTTGACCTTCACCACCAGGAAGTTGGTGTCGTCGCCCCACGCCAGCGTCGTGTCCCGCTCGGCCCTGGAGCGAACCTCGGGAGGCATCCTCGACATCACCTCGTCGAGCTGTTTCGCCTGCGTTGAGGTCGCAGGATGCGACTCCCCCAACACGCGTTCGATGTCCGCCAGCGGTGTGCCCGACGCAATCGACTTGGCGGCGTCGATATCGACGGGAGGAAAGGTCGGGGCTGGTCCACAGCCCAGCAGCACAGCAACAGCACACACAACGATGGTTGCAGGAACGCGGAAAGGCATGGCTGGTTTCTCAGGCACGAACAGGTGAAACGGATGCCACGACCCACGATACCGCGGCGGCTGATCTCTGCCCAACGGATGCACCAGGAGCCTCACCCGGTGCACGCTCGACACAGCGTTGCCGCACTGCAGCGTGCGGAGTCTGGCATCGCATAGTGAGCCGCGAGTTCACCGCGGCAGCGAGCCGAGATCGACGTCGGGCTTCTCGGCGGCGGTGGAGTCGCGGGTGAACTGCGTGCCTACCTGGCCAGTCTCGGCGAAGAACCCGCAGTTTTTCAGAAAGAAGTGGTTGCCGCGTGCGCCGCCGTCGAAGTCGAGCCGGTGCCGGCCCTGGGCGGTGGCATCGGCGGTGAGCCTGGCTGTCGTGCACTCATGCCAGGTGCCGGCCGTGTCACGCACCCAGACGTTGCCGTAGCTGGCCCCGCGGGTGAGATGGCCGGTGCTCGGATCGAAGTTTTCCAGAAAGGCATGAAAGCCGCGGAGGTGCGAGGTCGTCTGCGGCCGACGGAAGCTGGCGATCAGCCGCCATTCCTGCTGCGCTTTGTCACCAAACCAGGCGGTAAACCGCGTCTGGCCGGGAGTGTCTGGGTCGGGCTCCACCTCGGTGAGGAAGCGGTAGGTTCTGCCGGCCTCCCAGGGATAGACGAGGTAGCTCTGGCCGCCTGAGCCCTCATTCCCAAACTCCCCGACATGCACGCCCGGCCCTGCGGCGAGCTTCACGATCCGCTGGTCCTCCGGAATCTCGCGAGGGTTGTCGGTTGAAAACGGGCTCCAGACCGAAAACAGCACCCGCCGCTCAGTCGGGCTGTTGACCTGCATGCCGAAGTAGCCCTGGGCAAACCCGTTGGCCATGAAATAGGAGCCCTGGGCGTCGAGGCCCACAGGGACGGTGATCTCGCTGTAGGCATACTGCAGCGGCTGATCCGTCGGCATCTGATACGACAGATGGCATGAGGGCCCCCGCCGCCCCCAGTAGTACATGTTGCCCTCGTTGTTTTTCACGAAGTCGACAGCCACCTCGTCGCCGGCC
>CALCGM010000112.1 GCA_937900985.1 uncultured Planctomycetaceae bacterium
GGATACGCCGCTGTCGCTCAACCTTCGAAGCGGTGGACCGCTGGGCGAGGCAGACGCGTTTGAAGCGGATGGCGATCGTGGCGGCACGTTTGGCGGGCCGTCGCCTGCGGGCTCTGCCGACGCGCCGCCACCACCGCGGCGGAACCTGACAGAAACCGCCTTCTTCCTGCCGACGCTCGTCTCGGATGAGGCCGGTGTGGTCACCATCGAGTTCACGCTGCCCGACACGCTGACCACCTGGCAGTTCAAGGGGCTGGCCCACGATGCGAGCCTCCGCAGCGGCGTGATCGAAGACACCGCCGTGGCGGTCAAAGACCTGATGGTCGAGCCAGTGGTGCCGCGATTCCTTCGCGAGGGTGACCGTGTGCGGATCCCGGTGAAGCTCTCCAACCGCTCAAGCGGCCGCCTCGCGGGCACCGTGCGGCTGGCCCTCTCCGACACGCGAACCGGGGAAGACCGCAGCGGCCTCGTGGTCGACGGCCTGGAGCGGGCGTTTGATCTCGCTGCGGGCGGATCGCAGCCGGTGATGTTTACGGTCGAGGTTGCCGACGGCGCCGGGCCGCTGACCTATCTGGCCACCGGCACGGCCGGTCGCGCTGCCGATGGTGAAGAGGGCATGCTTCCGGTGCTCTCGCGGCGGGTGCTTGTCAGCGAGAGCGTGCCGGTCACGCTGCGGGCAAACGCGGAGCAGACGGTCAGCCTCCAGAAGCTACGTGAGGGTTCACCCGATCTCACCAGCGAGAGCCTGGTCGTGCAGGTTGCCGCCAATCCGGCCTGGTATGCCGTGCTCGCCATGCCCTCGCTCGTGGAAGAGACCGACGAGGGGATCGATGCGTTGTTCCGGCGGCTCTACGTCAACAGCCTGGCCCGGCACCTGGTCACCAGCGACCCGCGGATCGCGCAGGTGTTTGAGCAGTGGCGGGGCACCGATGCCCTCGAGAGCCCGCTTGAGAAAAACACGGAGCTGATGTCGACGCTGCTGGCGGAGACTCCCTGGGTTCGCGACGCCGTGGATGAGCGGGAGGCGAGGGCCCGGATCGGACTGCTCTTTGATGCCACACGAGCCGACAACGAGGTCGCGGCGGCGCTCAGCCGGCTGAGCACGCTCCACAATGGCGACGGCGGCTGGCCCTGGTTTCCCGGTGGCCGATCCTGCGACGCGATCACGCTGGCGATCGTGTCGGGATTTGGCCGCCTGCGGGCCAACGGCGTGGCGATCGATCTCACGGAGCCGCTGGTCGCGCTGCGATGGGTCGATGCGCGACTGCTGGAAGAAGCAGCCCGCGGCAAGAAGCTGCTCGAGGCGGCAAGCGGTAAGGAAGAGGATCTTGCGCTGACCTCGATCGGGGTGTTTGCCCTCTATGCCCGCAGCTTCTTCCTCAAAGATCAGCCACCCTCAGCTGAGGTGCGTGAGGCGATGCGGTTCTGCCTCTCGGTGGGCCGAGGATCCTGGATGCGGCACGACTCGCGGCGGGTGCAGGCCCAGCTGGCGCTGGCGCTGGTGCGGGCTGGTGACCGTGAGACCGCCCGCTCGATCATCGACAGCCTCCGCGAGCGGGCTGTGGGGGCTCCTGGCTCTGCGGAGGATGCCGCCGAGGGGATCGCCTGGCAGGGCATGTGGTGGCGGGATCCGCATCCCTCCTGGTGGAGCTGGTCTGGAGCCCCGATCGAAACCCAGGCCCAGCTGATCGAGGCCTTCGATGAGGTCTCCGGAGATGCCCAGAGCGTGGAAGCGATGAAGGCCTGGCTGCTGTCGCAGAAACGCACCAGCCAGTGGTCGGGCAGTTCGGCCACCGCCAATGCCGTTGCCGCCCTGCTTGGCCGAGGGAGCGATCTGCTCGGCCGGCCCGCGGATGTGACCGTCGACATCGGTGGGGAGGCCGCCCCGCCGGAGGCGATCGAGGCCGGCACGGGCTTCTTTGAAGTCCGCCGCGTGGGGCGTGAGATCAGGCCCGAGGATGGCACGATTCGCTTCCGCCGCAACGCGGAGGACGCCGCTGGGGCCGGCTTTGCCTGGGGCGGCGTGCACTGGCAGTATCTCGATGACATCGCCAACGTCGACGAGGCCGCCTCCGAGCAGCTGGCGATCGACAAGCGGCTCTTCGTGCGACGGGTCAGCAAGGCCGGGGCTGAGCTCGAGGCAGTCGGTGAAGAGACCGCCTTGAAGATTGGCGACGAACTGGTCGTGCGGCTCGTTGTCACCAGTGATCGCGACTACGAGTTTCTTGAGCTCTCCGATCATCGAGCGAGCCTCACTGAGCCCGTGGACGTGCTCTCCGGCTGGCGCTGGGGCGACGGCGTCGGCTGGTACGTGGCAACCCGCGATGCCAGCACCCAGTTTTTCTTCGAGCGGATGCCCCGCGGCACCCACGTGCTCGAATACTCCCTGCGGGTGGCCCACGCCGGCGAGGCCTCCAGCGGTTTTGCCGAGATTCGCAGCCGCTACGCCCCGGAGTTCTCGGCACATTCGGGCAGTGTCTCGGTGAGCGTGCCTGGCGAAGAAAAGCCGGAATGACCGAATCTGGGGCAGCGGTCTACACTAGCGTGAGCCGTGCGTCGGCAACGACAAACGGCTCATGCGGTCTCCGGTGACGGCCGGGGAGAGAACAGCCTGGCGGCGGTCAGTGCAGTGACCGTGACGGCTGGGAATACCCGTAGCAAAGGAGGTGATTCAGTGAAACAAGACCACTGTACGGAGGGGCTGCGCCGATAGCGGCGGGTCGACGGGCTTGCCGTTGACGCAGCCCCCGCGACGTCAAAGCGGGCACTGCCTGAGGCAGCGCCCCCTTGTGACAAGCGTCCCTACGGCTGCCGCCTCCGGAGCACTCCGGGGGCGGCAGTTTTTTTTGCGCGGGGGCGGAGGCTGGTGGGTCGCTCGGGGTGAGCCCAGGCCGATTCGCCGAGCGTTCGGGGCCGCTCGGGGTGAGCCCGGGCCGATTCGCCG
>CALCGM010000113.1 GCA_937900985.1 uncultured Planctomycetaceae bacterium
GGGAGCCCGCTGCACCGAGCGGCTTTGACCGAGACAGCCGCCGCTCGCGAGCCCTCACGCCACTCTACACATGGTCGATGCCCGATTTCGCCCGCTTCCGCTTCAATCTGCACGACGAAAGCTGGGCTGACCACGTGGTCAGCATGACCGGGCTCGAGACGCACACCGACGAAAGCAGCGCTCACCACGCGACCTATCTCAGGGCGAAAGCGATCGAGGACGAGGGGGTGATCGTGATGCGGTTTCCGGTGGCGTTTCCCATCCACACCGCTTGGCTGCGTGCGCGAATGTCGGTCTGGACATCCGTTTCCAAGCCCTTCGCCACCCGAGGCGACCAGTTTCTGCGAGAAGCCTCCGAGCATGCTCCGATCGACCCCGCCGCCATCGTCACGCTGGAGGTGGCCAACGATGGCATCCACTGGATTCCGGTCGATCAGCTTGGCTACGGCCACGCCGGGATTTCCTTCAACCCAAACGACGTGTCTCGCCTGCTCAAAGGCTCTCGGGAAGCCTGGGTGCGGGCGAGGCTGCAGGGGGGACGCACCTGGAGAGACGAAGGCCTGGTCTTCACGCAGTTCCTCCGCACCGAGGCCGAGGGGAGTGGCCCCGCCTTCGAACTCGACCTGACCGGGCCGCCCGCAGCGTCAGCGGATCCTCAAGAGCCGAGCACGTCGGCGAGCACGTCTTCCGAGACGTAGATCGGCAGGTTGGGCTCACACGTGACCGCCACGGCAATCGCGTCGGAGGGGCGGGCATCGATCTCGATCACCTCGCCATCCTTGATCACGCGGATCACGGAGAAGTAGGTGTGCTCTTTGAGTTCGGAGATGACCACGTCCTGAAACTCGCCGCCCATCAGTTCCACCGCGGACACGAGCAGGTCGTGGGTCAGCGGACGCGGGGCGTGGTGGTGCTTCACGCGGCGGTCGATGCTCGTCGCTTCAAAGAGGCCGATCAGGATCGGGAAGGTGCGGTCGCCCTCCACCTCCTTGAGGTAGACCACCTGCTGATCATTGATCTCGCTGATAATGATCCGCGACAACTCCATCTGCACCGACATACGATTCGCTCCGACGTGCGGCTCTACGAAAACCCGCGGGGCAAACGGCCCGCCAGCCCCCGCTCTCGCATTCTACCGCACGCTGCGGCCGTCGCTCGGCCACGGAAACTTTCTTCCGCAGGCCGAAAAACCCCGGGGCGATCAGGCCCGGCTGCGGAGGTCGGCGGCCATGGCTACCAGCGACGCCAGCCGCTCCTCCATCTCGGCAAGCTGCTCCCGCTCCTTGGCGACAACCTCGGCAGGCGCCCGGGCGACAAAGCTTTCGTTGGAGAGCTTCTTCCGCTTGCCCTCGATCAGGCCGCCGAGTTTTTCTCGATCCTTGGTCACGCGAGCGAGCTCCGCCTCCACATCCACAAGACCGGCGAGGTCCACGGCGACTTCACAGCCGGCAGCCGCCACTTTTGCGGCCATCGCCGGCGGCTGCACCTGCGGCCCCACGTCGACCACCTCAGCCACCGCCATCGTGGCCACCGCCCCGAGCATCGGGGCGAGCAGGGTCTGCTTCGCGTCGTCAGCCTTGATCACCACCGTGACGACCGTCTTCGGCGGCACGTTTTGCCGCGCTCGGATTTCTCGGATCGCCCCCACCACGCCCAGGAAGGTGCCGAATCGCTCCTCGCTCTGCGTGTCTCTCCAGCTCGCCGGGGGCGCCGGCCAGCGGGCCACCATCACCGACTCCGCTGGGGCTGCGTCTGGATCGCGGTCCGTCGCATCCCACGGCATCCGCCGGGAGCGAGCCGCCTCGCGAAGGTGCTGCCAGAGCTCTTCGGTCACAAACGGCATGATCGGATGCAGCAGCCTGAGGATCGTGTCGAGGCCGGTGATCAGCATCGCCTGGGCCGACGCCCTGGTCGCGGGGTCGGCGAGCCTCGACTTGCAGAGCTCGAGATAGGCGCTGCAGTATTCATCCCAGGCAAACGCGTAGAGCGTGCGGGCGGCATCGGCAAAGCGGAAGGCGTCGATCGCAGCGGTCACCTCGGTGGTGACCGTGGCCAGCCGGCTCCGTAGCCAGGCATCCTCCAGAGGGAGGTCGGCCGAGGCAGCAGCCGCATCCACACAGCCCCCCTCGAAGCCCTCCAGGTTCATCAGCACAAACCGGGTGGCGTTCCAGAGTTTGTTGGAGAAGTTGCGGCCGGAATCGAAGCGTTCGCTGACCGCCGGCCCGCGGGGCAGGGCGAGGTCGGCGTCGCTGGCGGCCCACTGCGTGCGGAAGGGCTCGCCGCACTTCGTGCACTCGATGCGGGGCTTTGTGCGGTTGGCGGTGGTCTGCTCGATCCGCTGACCGCACGCCGGGCAGGCAAACTCCACCGGCATCCGCACGTCCTGCGTTTCCGTGGCCATGCTTGCCATTCCAAACCGCAGCGCGTCGGCACCGAGCGACTCGATCACGTCGAGCGGGTCGACGCCGTTGCCCTTGCTCTTGCTCATTGTCTCGCCGTAGCGGTCGAGAATCTTGGGATGGATGGCCACGTCGGCAAACGGCACATGGCCGGTGTTGAAGATGCCCATGATCACCATCCGCGCCACCCACAGCGTGATGATGTCGCGGCTGGTGATCAGCGTGGTGGTGGGATAGAAGGTGGCGAGCTCCGCGGTCGCCTCGGGCCAGCCGAGCGTCGAATGCGGCCAGAGGGCCGACGAAAACCAGGTGTCGAGCACGTCTGGGTCGCGTTCGAGCGGCCGGCCGGCAATCGCCTCCACACCGAGCGCTTCCGCCTTGCAGCAGACGAACCACCGCGTGGCCGAGCCATCGGCAGGCTCCCCATCCGCTTCCGCCCAGGCCACGTCACCGCGGCCCGCAAACGCCGCCTCGAGATCCGCGGCCGCCACGCCCTCGACATGCCAGATCGGAATGCGGTGGCCCCACCAGAGCTGCCGCCCCACCGGCCAGTCGCGTTTCTCGCCGAGCCAGTCGAGATAGCTCTTGGCATAGCGGGAGGGATGGATCTTCACGCTGCCGTTTTCAACGGCCGCCAGCGCCGGCTCCGCCAGCTCCGCCATGCGGATAAACCACTGATCGGCGAGGTAGGGTTCGATAGGCGTCTTCGATCGGTCGGAGTGGGCCAGATCGATCAGCCGGTCTTCCACGGCCTCGAGCTGCCCGGCCTCCTCGAGATCCGCCACCAGCTTCTCGCGAGCCTTGCGGATCGTGAGCCCCTGATACGGCCCGGCTTCGGGATTGAGCGTGCCGTCGGGGTTGAGGATGTTGAGCATTGGCAGCCGCTGCCGCAGGCCCACTTCGTAGTCGTTGGGGTCGTGGGCTGGCGTGATCTTCACGCAGCCGCTGCCCATCTCGGGCTTGGCCCACTCGTCGGCCACCAGCGGAATCTCGCGGCCCAGCAGCGGCAGCCGAACCGTGCGACCGGCCCTGGCCATCCCCGCCAGCCGCTCAAGGCCAGCCAGCATCTCGGTGCGGCGGGCCGCGACCGCGTCGAGCTCCGCCTCGATCTGCGGCTTCTCCTTGGCGGAGGCTGCCGCGATTTTCTCCCGCAGCCCCGCCTCCACCGCAGCAAACGCGGCCGCGGGATCGGGGTGCACCGCAACGGCCGTGTCGCCCAGCAGCGTCTCGGGCCGCGTCGTGGCCACGGTCACATGGCTCGGCTCCCCTGCTTGAGGATCGACCACCGCATAGCGGATGTGCCAGAAGTGGCCCTTCACCTCCTCGTGGAAAACCTCATCGTCGCTGACCGCCGTCTGCAGGAAGGTGTCCCAGTTGACCAGCCGCTTTCCGCGGCGGACGAGCCCCTGCTGGAAGAGCCGATAGAAGGCCTCGCGGACCGCCGTAGCGCACCGCTCGTCGAGCGTGAAGCGGGTGCGGTCCCAGTCGCAGCTCGCCCCCAGCTCACGCAGCTGCCCGAGGATGCGAGCCTCATACTGCTCCTTCCACGCCCAGATGCGTTCCACGAGCTTCTCGCGGCCGAGGTCGTGCCGGGAGAGCTTTTCCTCCTCCAAGAGCCGCCGCTCGACAACCGCCTGCGTGGCGATGCCCGCGTGGTCGGTGCCGGGCATCCAGAGCGTGCGAAAGCCCTGCATGCGGCGGGTTCGCACGAGGATGTCTTGGAGGGTGTTGTTGAGGGCGTGGCCGAGGTGGAGGGCCCCCGTCACGTTTGGCGGCGGGATCACCATCGAGAAGACCGGCTGCGGAGCCTGTTCTTCGCCTGCTTGGGGCTCCGCATGCCAGAGCTTTCCGGCGTCCCACAGCTCGCGGCAACGGAGCTGGGCGGAGGTGTGGTCGAAGTGTTTCGGGAGCTCGTGCATCGCGGAAAACTGAGAAGGAAAGTGGAGAAACTGGGCCTGTGCGGGCCCAGCATACCGGCCACGCGGGATTCACGAGAGGCCGCGGAGCCGCTCCCGGCAAAGGCGTTGCCAAGGGCCTGCTGCCTGCGGAAGCCTTCCACCAAGCCTGAGCCCCGCTGCGGCCTGCAGCAAACGCTGTTTACCGGCAGCGACCGCGAAGGCACATTTGGCAGTGGAGGAGTCGCAGCGGGCGGCCGAGGGTGAGCCGCCGCGACAGAGGCTGGCGGCGATCGGAAAACGACGATTCGAGGAGCCGCATGATGAAGCCAGTCTGGATCGCCGCCGTGGGCCTGCTCGTAGGCATGGTGTCGCCTGCAACCGCCACCACCACCTGGGACGGCCAGCACGACACCAGCCGCATCGATGTGACGGTCGTCTACTTCGTGCCCGCCGACCGCCAGCCGCTGCCAGACTGGCGGGAGCGAGCCGCCTACTACTGCCGTCGCATCGAGCAGTTTCACCAGCGGGAGTTTCAGGGCCGCTCCGCGCTCACCACGAATCTGGTCGACGAGCCCTTGATCTCCCGGCGAACAACGCCGCAGCTGCGGCAGGGCGATGCCAACGCGATCTTTTTCTCCACGCTCCGGGAGGCGGCCGAGCGGCTGAGGTTTGCCGCAGGCGAGCGGCGGGGCTTTCCCGTTTTGCTCGTGCTCAGCGAGATCAACTGGCGGCCTCTCGACGACTTCTACCGCGTCAAGCCGGCCGACGGGGCCCTGGTCTTTGAGGGCACCTTCAACGGCAGCGAGCACTTTCCAGGGGCAACCTCTGGCGGGGCACGGGCGACGTATCTCGCCGATCGCGGCGTGGGCTGGGGGCTGGTCAGCGCTGACGGCTGGAGGGTGCCCTACCGGGGGAGCGACTGTGTGATCTATCACGAAGGCTGTGGGCATACGGTGGGCCTGCCGCATCCGGAGCCCGGCAACGGTTCGGTGATGAGCCTTGGGCAGTATCGAGGCTGGCTCAGCGAGTCGTGGCTCGACCGGGAGCAGAAGATCCGGCTCGGCTGGGAGCCGCAGGACGAGCCGCTCAGCCCACAACTGCAGCTCTTTTCGGCCTTCCGCGCGGTGCCCGAGCCGAAGCTGCCGACGCCCGGGCAGCCAGTCGCCCTGCAGCTGACATGGCCTGAGGGAGTGAACGTCTCCTCGCTGCGGGTGCGGTATCAGACAGCGGTGCACAGCCCCTGGGTGGAGGTGCCGCAGACCTGGGAAGGGGATGCCCCAAAGCAGGCGGCGGTGGCCAGCTTCGATCGCGAAACCCCTGTCAGCTACCGCATCGATGCCGCCACGGCCGACGGATCGACAGCAGAGCTCTGGGGCTATTTTCAGGTGCGAAGCGACCCACAGCAGCCGCTGATGCCGCCTCTTCGTGCGGTCGACCTCCAGGCCACCGCCGCGGCACCCGCGGTCATCACCGAGCTTCCCCGCGACTCGCAGAACCTCCTGGCGGATCTCGACCTCGACGGCTGCTGGAAGAACGGCGACTGGACGATGGACGGGGGCGTGCTCACGAGCCCGAAGATGTATGGGGCCCGCCTGCAGCTGCCCGTCACGCCTCCGCCGGCCTACCGGCTGGTGGCGGTTGTCGAACCGCTCGATCCGCCCAACGCCCTGATCCTCGGCCAGCGGGCCGGCACCAGCCGCTTCGTGTCGCTCTTCGGCTACGGGCCCGCGGGCCAGCAGGCAAGCGCGGTGGAAAACATCAACGGCCGCAACGTCGGCAACGAAACCACCTTTCGCGGCGACCTCTTTCGGCAGCATCAGCTCTCGCAGCTGATTGTGACCGTCGCCGCCCGGGGCGTTCGCATGTCGGTCGACGGGCAGACGATCGTCGACTGGCAGGGCTCGCCCGACGAGCTCTCGCTTTCCGACTACTGGCAGACCCCCGACAACACAGCGCTTTTCCTCGGCAGCTACGACTGCCGCTACCGTTTTTATCGCCTGTCGCTGGAACCACTCCCAGCGGGCGAGTAACAGCCCGATGGCAACCCACCTGCTACACTCCGCCGCGTGATGCCTTCCGACCCTCGTGCGATTCTCAGCGACGTTTTCGGCCATGCGGCCTTCCAGGGCCTGCAGGCCGAGGTGATCGAGCATCTGCTCGCCGGCGGCCATGCGGTGGTGCTCAGCCCGACGGGCTCGGGAAAGTCGATCTGCTATCAGGTGCCGGCGCTCGCCCTGCCGGGCATGACGATCGTGCTCTCGCCGCTGATCGCGCTGATGAAGGATCAGGTCGACGCCCTGCGGGCCCGCGGTGTGGCGGCAACGTTCATCAACTCATCGCTCAACCGGCAGGCTCGCGAGGCCCGCTCTCGCGAGGTCGCCTCAGGCGCGGTGAAGCTGCTCTACGTGACGCCAGAGCGGTTTCGCAAGGAGGCGTTTCGCGAGGCGATTGAGGCGGCCAGAGCGAGCGTGGGCATCAGCCTGCTGGCTATCGATGAGGCCCACTGCATCAGCCAGTGGGGCCACGACTTCCGGCCCGACTACTCGCGGGTGGGCCAGTGGCGGGAGTGGCTCGGCAGCCCGACCACGATCGCCCTCACGGCAACCGCCACGCCGCCGGTGCAAGACGACATCTTCGCCCAGCTCGGCTTCGACCCGTCCGACGCACAGGTTCGGCAGTTCAACCGCGGCATCGACCGGCCCAACCTCGCGCTCGAAGTGCACCAGACCTGGAGCGACGACGACAAGCTCGAGGCGATCCTCAAGCGGTCGCAGCAGCTGCCGGGTTCGGGCATCGTCTACTTCACGCTGATCAAAACGCTCGAGCGGTTCAGCGATCTCCTCGCCGCCCGCGGCATCGACCACCTCTGCTACCACGGCAAGCTCGACGCCCGCAGCCGCCGGCAGGTGCAGGATGCCTTCATGCGGGGCTCCGAGCCGGGCTCTGCCCTCGTGCTGGCGACCAACGCCTTCGGCATGGGGATCGACAAGGCCGACATCCGCACGATCACGCATGCGGAGATTCCAGGCTCGGTCGAGTCGTACTACCAGGAGATCGGCCGCAGCGGCCGCGATGGGCAGCCGGCCCTCTGCACGCTGCTCTACGACGAGCGGGATCTGCTCACCCAGATGGACTTCATCCGCTGGACCAACCCCGACGCCGACTACTACGAGCGGGTGTATCACCATCTCGTGCATGATGGCGAGTCGATCCGGGCTTTCGGCCTCGACTGGCTCCGCGACAAGCTCCACGACCGCCGCCGCGGCCACGACGGGCGGCTGGAAACGGCGCTGGCGATGCTGGAGCGGCACGGCACGATGCAGGCCGAGCAGCATGAGCTGCCCCGCGGCCGCTACGAGCTCACCGGCGAGCTGCCCGCAGCCCTCCGCGACGCCGACCGTCTCGCCGACAAGCTCGAAGCCGACCAGCTGCGGCTCTACGACATGGTCGAATACGCCAAGCACGAGGGCGACCGGAAGGCGTTTTTCAATCGCTACTTCGGCTGTGCCTAACGCCCGCCGCGGCACAGATCTTTCCCGGGAAATTCCGGCCATTCCCGCCGACTTGGCACCGCACTCTGGCGAGGCTGCACGACCGATGTGAGAATGCGTCGTGGGGTTGCAGCAGCAGGCACAGGCCGGCGGTGTTGGCAGCCTGTGGTGAATCGGAGGTGCCCCGCTTGGGGGCATGTGTGATGTCGTCGCCTGGCCTTGATCGGTGTTGTGGGCTGCCGTTTCGTCGTCGCAGCGAGCCCTCGTCGCTCGGTGGATTTGCTGAGCGGCTCTGCCGCATTGCGGTGGCCGCCACGCTCGCCGCAGCGCTCGCCTGGGGTGCGGGCTCGCAGGCCACCGCTGCCGACACCGACGCCGACGCCGAGCAGCCACTGCGGGAGGCCGCCATCGCCTACGCCGAAGCCTTCAACAGCAACGACATGGAGGCGTTGGCCTCCCAGTGGGCGGAGCAGGCCGAGCTCTTCGAGGCCGACCAGCAGCTCGTGGGCCGCGATGCGATCATGGCGGCCATCGCTGCCAGCCGTGGACGGCTGCCCAAGGCTCAGATGACGATCGAAATCGATGACATTCATTTCATTGCTGCGAGCCTGGCCCGCGTCTCGGGCAGGCTGACCATGGAGGCCGTGAAGGATGGGCCGCGGATCTCGTCGGAGTTCACCAGCCTGCGGGTGCTCGAAGACGGCCAGTGGCTGCTGGCGGAGTCGATCGTGCTCACCGCTCCTCAGGCGTCGCTGGGGGATGTCAGCTGGATGGCCGGCACCTGGGAGGGCAGCAGCGTCGCCGGCGAGCCGATCTCGATCAGCATCAGCCGCGAGCTCGGCGGCCAGGCAGTTATCTCGCGGATCACCGTCGGGCCTGCCGAGGAGCCGCTGCTGACCGCGATCGATCTGATCTACGCCGACGCGATCACGGGCCGCCTTCGCAGCTGGACCTTTGATTCCACCGGCTCACGAGCCGAAGGCGTGTTGATGTCGGATGGCACCAGCTTCAACCGGGTGGTGGAAGGGATTCCGGCCGCCGGCAGCGGAGCGAGTGAGAGCCGCTGGGTGCAGGTGATCGCGCCGCTGGGCGATGGCCGGCTGGCAATGCAGTCGATTGAGCGAAGCGTGGATGGCGAGCCGATCCCCGACACCGACG
This sequence comes from uncultured Planctomycetaceae bacterium, assembly GCA_937900985.1. Classification (GTDB taxonomy): domain Bacteria; phylum Planctomycetota; class Planctomycetia; order Pirellulales; family UBA1268; genus M30B53. Next base: position 8,947 of record CALCGM010000113.1, read on the forward strand.
TGATCATTCTCGAGAAGACAACATCTTCGTCCGAAATCATCCGCTTCTAAGTTTCCTCACAGTCCTTCCGGAACAGTCACCATGTCCAGTTCGTTCAGCCGTCATCGCGTCGTGAGGGCAGCCCTCGTTGGTGTGTGCGTTGCACTGATCGCCTTTCCTGCCTCCACCGTCTGGAGCCACGGCGGTGGCTTCCGGGGCGGCGGCGGTGGTGGCATGTCACGGGGCGGTGGCGGCGGCATGTCACGGGGCGGTGCAGCCCCCCGGCCATCGGCCACACCGAGCCGGGGAGGGGCGGGAGCCACGCCCGGCCGCGGTGGGGCTGGCGGTGGAGCGAGGCCGACAACGGGATCGCGGCCCGGGCAGGGAACAGGGCCAGGGGCAACAGCACGGCCAGGCACGGGGGCAGGCCGGGGGCCCGGCACACCCGGCCGGGGCGCACCGGGAGCTGGTGTCGCGCCAGGCCGCGGCGGACCAGGGAAAGCAGGCCCTGGCGGCGCCGGCCGCTTTGCCGGCGATCCACTGGCGCACACAAACCTCTCGGCCGACCGCCTCCGTTCGCTGGGCCGCGGCGGTTCCACGCAGCTGAAGGCCCAGTCGATCCAGTCGCTCGACGCCCGGGGCTCCCAGATCCGCAACAACTTCTACAACAGCAACTGGTATGGCGGCCGGGGCTGGTATGCCAACAACTTTCATGCCTGGTGGCCCGGCCGCTGGTATGGCGGCTGGGGCGGCTGGGGCGTGGGCCTGGCGACGGGCTTGCTCTGGGCAGATCTCGCTTCCTGGGGCGGCTACGGCCAGGCGGTTGCCTACGACTACGGCACCACGGTCGTCTACAGCGACGACGCAGTGAGCGTGGCCGGCGAGGAGGTGGGAACGCCCGAGGAGTATGCCCAAGGGGCCAGCGACCTGGCTGCGAGCGGGGCAGGAGAGGACGCCACCAACGACGACGCCGAGTGGCGGCCGCTGGGGGTGTATGCCCTGGCCCGGGACGGCGAGACCAAGCCCTCGACCTTCCTCAGCCTCGCGGTCGATACCAACGGCGTGCTCCGCGGCAACTACTACGACGCGATTTCCGACTCCGACATGCAGGTCACCGGCAAGGTGGATCAGAAAACGCAGCGGGCTGCCTGGACGATCGGTGACAACACCGCCAACGTCTACGAAGCCGGGCTTTCCAATCTGCTCAAAGACCAGACACAGGTGCTCGTCCACCGCAACAACGAAGACGGCACCACCACCGGCAAGGTCGAGCAGATGCTGCTGGTGCGGGTCGACGAAGGCGACGACAAGGCCGCGAGCTGAGGCGGCGGCTGGCCGTGGAACCTACGCGCCGCGTTTCATCCGCGGAGCCGCAGAGGTGTTCTGCCGCCCGGCCGCCTCAGCACTCAGGGCTGCGTTGAGTCGATCGATCACCACGGCCTCCTCTGCCATCTGCGGAGCCACCATCCCCAGATCGGCGAGCCACCTGGCCACCGTCACCCACTGCCACACCGGGTTTCCTTCGTGCAAATGGCAGGCTGCAGCGGGAAAGCGCCGACCCTTCCGCCCTTTGACCACCAGCTGACCAAGGTATTGTCGTGAGCAGCCAAGTCGCCGAGCGATTCCGGCCTGCGTGATAAACGGGCAGGCATCAAGTCGCTCGACATCGAGCGGCACGCCCATCGCTGCCCCAGCCCGCCGAACGTCGCGAATCGCCGTGGCTACCGCCTCTTCCAGCGTCGCTGCTTCCCGCACCACATCAAGCCAGAGCCGCTGGTGCGAGCAGCTCAGTGTGGCATCGTCACACCCATGCTCGAAAAGTGCTTCCTCGAGCTCTCGCGTGATCTGATCTGCTCCCCTGAGCACGAGGGTGAACTCATGCTCGCAGACCGGGGCCGCGTCGTCGCCGGTGGCATTGTCACTGCTCATGGTCTCGATGCCGGTGGGCCGCCGATACGACCGTCCGCTCCATGGTCGCACCGCTGCACGGCCTTGCTGATCAGCCTCGCGTGGGCGACAGGATTCCGAGGAGTTGAGTACACGCTCACGATGCAGCCGCCTCGCACTCCGGCCGGACAGTGAAGCCGGCCCCAGGCATGCCCGCCCGAGCGTTCCACCCTCCAGCCCCGTTGCTCTGCGGCACGGACAGCCTCCTCAATGTGCTTGTCAGGATGACGTGAACCCGCCATCTTCGCCCCCAACGTTAAGCAAACGCTTGACGGAAGTCAAGCAAAACAGGCCGCCGGCGTCGCCCCGCATCGCAATCCACAACGAGCCAACGTTAGTGTACACAAGGACACCTTCTTCCTCAAGCCGCGATCGTAACGCCACCTGGTTCGCCGCCGCCGCGGTCCCCGAGGGAGCGGTCGCAAGAACAGGCCGGCCGGGATAGGCTCGCAGCATGAGCACGTCACCAGAACACTCACCGCTTGGGCGGCCTTCCGCCTACGTCGACACCTACGACGCCTCGCTCCTCTATCCCATCCCTCGCGGCCCCAAGCGGGCCGAGCTTGGGATCCACGGCCCCTTGCCTTTTTACGGCGTCGACCTCTGGACGGCCTACGAGCTCAGCTGGCTCAACCCACGGGGCAAGCCCGAGGTGGCGATTGCCCGCTTCACGGTGCCGGCAGCGTCGACGCACATCGTGGAGAGCAAGTCGCTCAAGCTCTACCTCAACAGCCTCAGCAACACCCGCTTCGACGGGCAGGCGGCCGTGGCCGAGCGGATTCAGTCAGACCTCAGCGCGGCATTCTGGCAGGGGGGGCCGGTGACCGTGCCAGTCGACGTGAGCCTCGCCGCTCCGGATGCCTGGGGCTGTGAAACGGTCGCCCCGCTTGAGGGCGAGCTCCTCGACAGCCTCGACATCGCCTGCGACCGCTACGAGCCCGCCCCGGAGCTGCTTACGGCCGACAGCACCGCGCCGCCGGTCAGGGAATCGCTGGTCAGCAACCTGCTCAAGAGCAACTGCCTGGTCACCGGCCAGCCCGACTGGGGCAGCCTCCGCATTGCCTACACCGGCCCCCCGATCGACCGAGCCAGCCTGCTTCGCTACATCGTGAGCTTCCGCAACCACAACGAGTTTCACGAGCAGTGCGTGGAGCGAATCTTCACCGACCTGACCGCCCGGTGCCGCCCCTCACAGCTCGACGTTCTCGCCCGCTACACCCGCCGCGGCGGCCTCGACATCAACCCCTGGCGCAGCAGCCGCCCAGGCAAAGCCCCAGCCAACATCCGCACGGGCCGGCAGTGAGCGTGTTCCGCTGCTCCTGGCTCCCCACAAGCTCTCCTTGAGGAGATTCGCCAAGAGCTGCGTTTCGTCAAAAAATCTCAGCGGTCAAGAGTTCAGCGGCCGCAGGCGTCCCTGAGCTTTTCGGCAAACGCTCCCGCTCTCTCAAGGTCGCGTTCGTCGGGGTGCGTGCGGTTGAGGCCGCCAGTGAGCCAGAGCGGGCCCCAGGTGTCGAAGCCGCGGCAGGTAAACTCGGCGACGACGTCGAAGCCCTTGCGGGCGAGCAGACGTCGCAGGGGCCGGTGCCACAGATCCGCCAAGAAGGGCAGGCCGGAGGTGGAGAAGATGAAAGCGGGCGTCGTGCCCGCGGGCGCGTCGGGCAGCTTGCGGAGCCAGGCGAAGAGGGCAGGGTGCATGCGGCCGTAGTACACGCCCGAGCCGATCCCCAGCAGGCCACAACCGGCCGGGATGACGGCTGGCACGGCGTCCGGATCGACGAACTCACAACCGAGCACGCTGCAGACAGCGCCGGCCACTCGGGCCGTGTTGCCGTGGTGGATCGACTTGCAGAACACGAGTGACGAGGCGGACGGAGCGTTCATTGATGGATTCTACGCGTCAGCTTTCGCCAGCGGCATGCGGCAGGCAAAGTTCGCCCACGTGACGGGGCCGAAAGCAGCCTTTCCGCCCTCCTGAAATCACCCTGGCGTCATCGTCGTGGGCGGATCGCGCCCGCCGCCGCAGCTGCCTCATGCCCACACCTTGCAGGATTGACCGAAAGATGTGTTCTTGCGTACACTTCCCCAGCAACCGTCTGCCGCGGTTTACGACATCGCAACAGTCCAGCATCACACGGGGACGCACATGAGTTCGACTACAGAACAACTCTTTGAAGCAGCGATGCTTCTTCCTGAGGATGCCCGCGTCACCTTGATAGAGCGCCTGCTCGAAACGATGCCCGGCCGTGAGATCGGCTTGCCCATCGATTCTGCAGACTTTGTGGCCGAACTTGATCGTCGATTCGCTGACGGCGATGACCATGTTGCGTGGACCGACCTTCAGGCTGAGTCTTGATGGCCGCCACCGTCGTCTTCCAACGCCGCGCTGCCGATGAGTATCTACACGCCAGAGACTGGTACTCGGCGCGCTCGCCCCACGTCAGCGAACGTTTCACGCAGGCAGTCAACGCGGCGGTGGCGAAAGTAGAGGCATCACCCGAGGCGTGCGCAACTATCGCCGGCAGATACCGCTACACACGCGTTCGGGGCTTCCCGTACTTTCTCGTCTTCCGGCCACGGAGTTCCACGGTCACCGTGATCGTTGCTGTGGCCCATGGACGTCGGCGGCCTGGATATTTGGCAGCAACGGCAGTGAACCGGCTGCTGCGATCACGCAAACAGCTCGGGCATCACGGTGCCGTCGCGAACGATCATCACCGGACGGCCCGTGTTGGTGAGATACTCCTTGGCCGGATCGATACCCAGCGCGTGGTAGAAGGTGGCTGCCACGTCGTCGGGGGAGTGGCCTTCGTGCAGCGGGCCTTCGCCCTTGGCGTCGGTCTCGCCGAGCACCCGGCCTCCCTGAATGCCGCCGCCGGCCATCAGCATAAACATCGCGCGGGCGTAGTGGTCGCGGCCGTTGCGGGTCGTGTTGATCTTCGGCGTGCGGCCAAACTCACCGGTCACATACACGATCGTGGAGTCGAGGAGGCCCTTCTGCTCAAGCCCCGCAAACAGCGCCGACAGGCCTTCGTCGAGCGGCGGCAGCTGCTGCTCCTTGAGCTTGGTCCAGTTGTCGTTGTGGGTGTCCCAGCCACCAAACGAGACGGTCACAAACGGCACGCCATGCTCCACGAGCCGTGTGGCCAGCAGGCAGCTCTGGCCAAAGTTGCTCTCGCCAAACGGCTTGGCAAACGCCGGGCTCTCCAGCCCGGTGTTGAAGGCCTCGCGGGCCCGCGGTGAGGTGATGATGGTGTGGGCCTGTTCGGTGAACTGATCGAGCCCTTCGATCAGCTGGCTCGACTCCTCGAGCATGCCCAGCCGCTGGTCGAGGTCGCGAAGCAGGCCCTGCCGACGACGGACATTGTCGATCGTCAGCGTGCCGCCGAGCGACACACCCCGCACGCCATACGGCTGCCCAGGCTTCGGCACCGACCGGGTCGACAGCGCCGCATACTTCACGCCGAGGTAGCCGGCGCTCTGGTTGATCTTCGGAATCGCCACATGCGTCGGCAGCTCCTCCGGCCCGCCAAGCTCGCGGCTGACGACCGCGCCGTAGCAGGGAAACTCAAGCGACGGAATCGGCCGGTTGCCCGTGCTGACATACTGCTGCCCCAGCGGATGGGCGGCCAGCGAATGGGTGATGCCCCGCAGAATCACATACGTATCAAGACACGCCGCGAGCTTGGGGAGATGCTCGCTGACACGCACCCCCGGCACGCTCGTGCCGATGGTGCCAAACTCGCCCCGGTGGCTGTCGGGAGCGTCGGGCTTGGGGTCGAACGTGTCGAGATGCGACGGGCCGCCCTCGAGGTTGACGAAGATCGCGGCCTTGGCTCGGGGCCGGGCCTCCGCCGCATGCGTCCACCGCAGGTAGTTGGCAAGCGTGAGGGCCGAGCCCCCGATCGCGCCAGCCCGCAAGAAGTCGCGGCGTGCCAAGCCATCACAGGTGCGGTGACGTGCCATGCTATCGGTCCTCCGAAGGTCGTCGAGACTGTTGATCGCCGCCGGCATGGGCGGCCCGGTGAACGAGGCGGTTGATCGTGGCGCGTGATCGAGCCTAGTGATTGAGCTGAAACTCTTTCGTGTTGAGCAGCGCCCACATCAGGTCGCGGGCCGCCTCTCGATCGGAAACTTCGGCGAAGTAGCCGCGGGCCCGCTCCAGCTCCTCTGGCTCTGGCAGCCGCGTGAGCGTGCGGAGGTAGGCCGATCGCACGAGCTGGCTGATCGCCTCGTCGTCGAGCTTTCGGCTGCTCGACGCCGCCGCGGCCTGAGGTCGATCGCCTGGAGCGGCGTCGCCTGCCTTGAGCGCTGCGAGCCGCTTCTCGGCAGCCGCGAGAAACCGCCGCCCGTTCGCGAGAAACGCTTCATCGTTTTCCTGCTTGGCCCGGGCCAGCCTCGCCTTCCCCTTCGCGATCATCGCCTCAAGCTCAGGGGCTGCCATGTTCCAGAACCGCTCCCGAGCGGGCGATTCCGCCGCAGGCTCCGCGGCCGCCGTGCCGGTCACCTCCGCCACCCAGCCCTCAGGCCGGCCGATCATAGAGAGCATCTCACCGTCGTTTTGCAGGAAGACCGTCTGCAGCAGGCTCGGCTCCATCGAACGGTCGCAGTCGCAGTTGCTCTCGCGGATCGACTGCCCAAACACGCTCAGGGCGTAGTCGGGCCGGCGGGGATCGACGATCGGATCATCGATGGCCCGGTCGGCCTCAAGCGAGCAGAGCGCCTGCGACTCTTCGTTGCCCGCGGTCGCGATCTTGATCGCGTCGTAGATCACCTCGGCCGGAACCCGCCGCGGCACCGACCGGGCAAAGTTGCGGTCGTCGCCAGCGTTGGTCGCGTTTGGCTGCCAGCTGAGCTGATAGGTTCGGCTGGAACAGATCTCGCGGTGCAGCCACTTCAGGTCGTAGCCGTGCTCACGAAACCCGCTCGCCAGATGGTCGAGCAGCGGCTCGTTGCTCGGCGGGTTGGCCAGGCTGAGGTCGTCGGGCGGCTCCACGATGCCGACGTTGAAATAGGAGGCCCACACGCGATTCACAATCGCTCGGGCGAAGTATGGGTTGTCGGCACTCCGCATCCAGGCCATCAGCAGCTCGCGTGGATCCTCAACCGCGTCGAGCGCCGTTTCGTCGCCCCCAAGAACCGCAGCCGTCCGGCCGGAAAGAAACTGCTCGAGCCGCGCCTGCTGCTGCGGGTTGGCAGCCGCCCGGGCCTTCAGGCGGGCCATCGCCTCATCGCTCATCGGCTTCGGCGGAGGAAGCACAACCGTTTCGCCAAAGGGCACGACCTTGCCCCGCGCTGCCAGCCGAACGAGCTGCTGATCGAGCTGATTCCCACGGAGCTTTGGATTGATGTCCAAGGCTTCCATCATTTCGGTGGCTTCGTCGGCGTCCGCCAGCTGACGCAGCTGCTGATACCGCACGCGAGCGAAGAAGTTTTCAAAGCGGTCGAAGTCGTCTTTCGTCCACTGATCAAACGGATGCTTGTGGCACTGGGCACACTGGATGCGAACACCGAGAAACGCATAGGCGAAGCCGAGCGCCCGCTCCTCGTTGGTGCGGAAGTTGCGGCGGCTCCAGTAGTAGGGCATCGTGTGCTGCTCTTCGGCAAACTCGCCCGCATGCCCCCGCACGAGATAGCCGCTCATCCGCTCGCAGTAGTCTTCATACGACTCGTCGCCTTCCCGACTCGTGGCGAGCACGATCCGCTCAACCAGCTCGTCGTAGGGCGTGTTTTCCGCCACGCGAGCCCGCATCCACTCATACCAGAGCACCGACGCGGTGTTTCGGCGGTCGGGGCCGTTTTGCTGATTCTCTTGGGCGTTGTTGCCCGTCCAGTCGCAGAACTTGGTGGCCCACCAGGCCGCATAGCCAGGCCTGTCGAGCAGCTCGTCGATCTTGAGCGCCCGCTTGTCGGGATTCGTGTCGGCAAGAAACGCTTCGGCCTCCGCTTCGGTCGGCAGGGTGCCCGTCAGGTCGAGCGACACCCGCCTGAGAAACTCACCATCGGTGCAGAGATCGGAAGGCACCTCACCGAGCTTGCGGAGCTTCGCCACCACCAGCTCGTCGATCGGCGTCGGCGTGGGCACGTCGGGATAGGCAGGCCCAACCTTGTCGGAGACCGGAAAGAGAATCGGCACAGGCACAACGCCATTGTCGTAGAAAGCCACCACATGCGTGTCGCCGGGACCGGCCGCCGTCACGAGCCCATGCTCATCGATCGTGGCGATCTGATCGTTGTTGCTCTGAAAGCGGCACAGCGGCGTTACGTCTTCCCGCGATCCATCCGACCACACAGCGACCGCCTGCAGATGCCACTGCTGGCCCACGTCGGAGGCCACCAGCTCTTTCGGCTCCACCTCAAGCCGCACAAACTCCGCCGCGTCGTCGTCAACGCCGGCGGCTCCACCATGAATCCACTGCTCAAGCACCCGCAGCTGCCAGGTGTCGTGCTCGAGCCTCTGCCCACCCTCGTGCGGCTCTTCCTCGAGCGGCTTGAGCAGGGCCAGGCTCTCCCGGGGCGAGGCCACGTTGATCCGCGGCTCATCACCGCCGACGAGGTTTTCGTGGTCGGCCTTGAAGTCGTAGCCGAAGAGCGAGAGCTGGAAGCCACCCTGGCCCTGGAATGAGCCGTGGCACGCGCGGCCGTTGCAGCCGAGCCTGCCCATCAGCGGCACGACATGCCGCCGGAAGTCGGGGATCTCAGCGACGTCGCCGCTGCCAGCTTCAGCGTAGCGGGCGTCGATGCGGGAGAGTGAGGCCTCGCCTGCGGCAGCCGCGGGCACGATCGCCCAGCAGGCGACAAGCATCAGCAGAACCAGCGAGGCCACAGCAGCAGCCCCCAAAGATCTCTGCCGGCCGGGTCGTTGTTTGCCCATGGAAAGCCCCCCTGCAAGTCCCCGCCGCCATGCACGCGGCATCATGAACGCGGCGTTGCCGGCTCCACGCCCACCGCAACGCATCAACCACTCCAGTATATCGTGAAAAACGGCAGACCGTCTCCAGCAACTGCGAAAACCGTGCCAAACAGGCGGATCCGCAGCCGTTTAGGGCGCGATCGGACGCAGTTCGCGGCCTGCTTCGTCAACCGGATACTGGGCCCCATGGGCTTCCAGGTCGGCGATCAGACCCCGCATCATGTCCGCGAGTTTCAACGACTCAGTCTCGGCGAGGTTGCGGTGTTCGAAGGGGTCCTCACGCAGATTAAACAATTCATACCGCACCTTCGCCGGGTTTTGCTCGGGCAGGTAGTGGTAGACGACCTTCCAGTCGCCCTCGCGAAACACCGTGTAGTAGCTGCTGCGGTGGCTGTGCGGAAAGTGCATCAAAAACCGCTTCTCGCGGTCTGTGTGCACCGCTCCGGCAAGCTGCGGCGCGAGGTCGACGCCATCGACCACATGCGTCGCCGGCGGCTCCACGCCCGCAAGGGCCAGCAGGGTGGGGTAGAGGTCCATCACGGTGCCGAGCCCCTCATGCACGGAGCCCTCCGCAATCGGCAGCCGCTGCTGGCAGGCAGCTCCCGCCGACGGCTCCGCCCAGGCCGCGATGAACGGCGTCCGCATGCCGCCCTCGTAGTGTGTGCCCTTCTTGGCCCGCAGCGGAAACGAGCTGGCATGCCCATGCACAGGCCCCAGCGGAGCATCGCTGCCGTTGTCGCCAAGAAACAGGATCAGCGTCTCCTTCGCCACGCCGAGCGCGTCGAGGTGATCGAGGATGTCACCCAGAGACCTATCCATGCCCTCGATCAGCGTGGCGTAGGCCTCCGCCGGCTTGGGCTTGCCCGACTCGGCATAGCTGCCCGCAAACCTCGGATCGGAATGAAACGGCGCATGCACCGCATAGTGAGCCAAGTCGAGGAAGAAGGGCACGCCATCCTCAACGGCCTGGCTGATCTGCTTCTTCGCTTCGATCGTGAGGGCCTCGGAAAGAAAGGTGTCGGTGCCGTGGTAGGCCTCGAGATGGGGCACGGCACGCTTTGCATTGCCCTTGATCGCCCCGTAGCCATCCTCCCCGTAGTAGCTTCCCGGCTGGCCCCACGAGCAGCCGGCGATGTTGGTCTCGAAGCCGAGGTTGTCGGGCCATTCCGAAGGCTCACCGATCGGCCCGAAGTGGGCCTTGCCGACAAACATCGTGCGATAGCCCGCCGTCTTCAGGAGCCCCGGCAGCGTGACCGACGCGTCGTGCACCCCAGTCCAGTTCCACTCCGGAGGCCCAAACGGCCCACGGTTGTTTTCCTCCGAGCGAATCCACTGCGTCACGTGGTGGCGGGCAGCATTTTGACCGGTGAGGATCGACGTCCGCGTCGGTGAGCAGACGCTCATCGCATAGAAGGTGGAAAACCGCACGCCGCGGTCAGCCAGCCGCTGCATGGCCGGCGTGCGGTAGAAGTCGTTGAGCGGGTAGCGAACAGGCTCGCCATCGCCGTTGGTCATGAAAGGCACCGAGGTGTCCATCGGCCCCATGTCGTCGACGAGAAAGACGACGATGTTGGGCTGCTCTGTGCTCGCCTGCACAGCAGCCACAGCCGCTGTGCCGCAGAGCCCACAGACACCGAGGACAAGAGCGGCGAGCCCACCCGCCTTCACCATCCAACAGCTTTCCATGATCTCCCCCTTCAGGCTGTGGCCACTCGCCGCCAACGAACACTCCTGGCGACCGCACCACACCCAAACACAGCAGTCGCCATCCCCACCAGTGGCAGCGTCAGCGTCAGCATACTGGCCAGGCCCAGCAGGATCAGCAGCAGCCCCCCGGCCCGAGGTCCAAGTCGCCTCCAGGCCAGGCCACCGAACGTGGCCAGCACCCAGCAGCCGACGACCGCCGCCAACACAAGGGCCAGCCGCGTGCCGCGATCGACGAGCCGTGCATCCACCGCTTCCGCCGTGATCACGAGATCGCCGCGGGGCGTGGTGAAGAGAACCTCGCGGCCACGCGTGGGAATCGCCACTTCCAGGCTGGCCAAGCCTGTGGCTGGCGACTGCGCCGCGGCAACGCCGAGCGCGGCCGCGGCGGTGTCGTCGACGCCGCTGCCAAACCAGCTGGTCCCGCCTCCCAGACCGCCACCCATGCCACCCAGCCCGCCCGCGCCGCCCATGCCGCCGGCAAAGCCATCGCTGCGGCCTTCGGGCAAACCGCCGCGACGGCTCTGCCGCAGCAGCGACTCCTCCGCCTCTTCTGCAAGCCTGCGATCTCCCAGGAAGCCACTGGCAGGGGCGTTGGTCGGCGACTGCTCGAACTGCCTCTGCTGCTGACCTTCCAGCCCATCCCGTTCGAGACGAAGCTGATACCGCTGCACCTGATCGCGGAGTTCCACGGCCTGCTGCTGGGGCTCGCGGGTGGAAGCTTCGCCAGCCTGCTCACCTCCACGGCCGAGCGAACGCTTCTTCTCGATGTCTTCAAAATTGACGTCAAACCCAGGTCGTTCCGCGGCGGCTGCCGGATCCGCGACCTGCTTGGCGAGTTTTCGAACCGCAGCGGCACGCTCTCCGTCCGCCAGCCCGTCCCCAGCACTGCGACCAAAACGGTTGCTGTCGACCCAAACACGATTGAGCGAGCTGGTCTCGGCCGCTCTGTCCTCCACGGGCCCCGGGGCCTCAAAGTTGAGATTCAGCTCCTTGACCACGTTCGTGCCGCGGGCCACCTGCTGGCCGTCGAAATAGGCCCGCAGCTGGCTTCCGTTGCCAGCGGCTGCCTCCATGGCCTCAGCCGGCATCTGCCCTGCCTGGGCTTGCGACTCCTCGACGATCGCCGAGTTGGTCATCAGCTCACGCTGCAGCCGATCGTTGCCACCACTCGCTCGGCCGGAGCCGCTATACGAATCGACGTAGCCCTGCAACGACTCACCAAGCTGCAGGGCGTTTGTGCGAGCACGGACACGGGAGAAGACATCCTGCGACTCCGACGACGCGACCTGCATCAGCTGCTGCAGTTTCTTGTTTTGGTAGGCCAGAAAGTCGGCTGCGAGTTCGTCTGCATCGTCGGTCTGGCGGAGGGTGCCGTCGAAGCCAAACCAGCGGTGGGTTTCCGGCAGCCAGAGCCGCACCTGGCTCTGCTCCACATTGATGTTGATCGTCTCGAGAAACGGAAACCGCACCGACGCCTTCGTCCCAAGTGGCCCGAGCGTTCCTCCGTAGGTGAGCACCACGGCGTAGTCGAGGTCGCCTGCCTGCGTCTTGATCAGCGGAATGCCGACGCGACGACCGTTGTCGTCGTCCACCGCGGTGGGCTTCACCGGCTCGCCCGCGACCACCGCCGACCAGAGCGTGGCCCCGTCTGGGAGCTGCACCTCCAGCAGCTGCTCCGTCTTGTTGTCGATGCGGTATTCCTGGGTGGCTCGATACACACCGCCCCCATCCACCGAGAGCGTGGTCACGGCCAGCCCGATCCGAGCCCCCGCCGATTCGACCAGGCTTCGCGACCGCAGGCCGATGCCAAGCCGCGGCGCCACGGCGTCAGCCGCCACCAGATAGGCCTGCGTGGCGGTGCCGGGCAGGATGCTCGCGAGCTCTCGCCAGGCTGCCTGCTGGCGGCTGAGCTCCCGCACCCCCTCGCTCTCCGTGACCACGATCTCGTCGCGGCCCTGGTTTTCGAGCACCACGAAACGGTGCTCGGTGGTGCCCGTCTCAATCTGCGGCACCGCCGCGGCGTGCGTTTGGTCAACGAGCGGCCCCGTGTGTTCGACGAGCACGGCAAGCGGGCCGATCACGTCGTCTTGCAGCTGGAGATGAAACCGCACCAGGCCTGGCTGCTCGGCGACCGGCTCAACGGTCTTCTCCAAGAGCAGCGGCACATGCACCAGAGCGTCCTGCAGCGTTTCCGGCAGCAGGAACGACAGCTCACGAATGCCCGCCTCGGCGATGTCAAAACGCAGCAGCACTGTCTCGGCCAGTTCGCGGGGCGTGACCTGCACGTTGGTCAGCCCCACGGCCTTCACCACCGGCTGCCGCCTGATCGCCTGAAAATCAGCCTGGAAGCCAGGCCCTCGTGCAAACACCGCGAGTCTGGCGAGCGTTCGCTGTTCCGCGGCAAGCCAGGTGAAGGTCTGCGGGAGGGGGATGGTCTCCGCGTTTTCCAGCCCAGCAACTTCCACGCTCACCGATGGATCCGCCTGCACGACCAGCGTTGTCGTCTGCCGACGGGCGTCCACCACCACAAACGCCGGCGCGGCCACACGCATCCCGCCGTCGAGCGTTCCCGTGATCGTCGCCGACCAGGCCCCCGTCGCTCCGGCTGTCAGATCGATGACAAGCCGCGGCACGCTCCCCGGCACCACCGTCCAGCCCGACAGACCGCGGCAGTTGACCTGCTCCACGGTCACCCCCGCGGGCAGCTCCACCTGCAGCCGATGCGTGGGCCGGTCATCGATCACACAGGCCAGCCTCGTCTCGAAGGTCGACTGCCGCTGGGCAATCCGCAGGAGGGTCTGCACGTCGACGGCCAGCTGCGACGCACGCGGACGGGGAGCGACCTCAAGCTCGAAGCGATCGTTGGCGAAGCGGTAGGCCTGGAAGGCCTGCACGGCCAGCGGGCTCTCATCAGGAAAGCGATCGACCACGGCTGCGAGTCGGTCTGCTGGCGGATCGTCGCGAACGAGGCCCGCGGCCTGCGCCACCCGGAGATCGACCAGCGGCCCGCGACGCAGCACCACAAACCCCTGATGCAGCACCGCCTCGGGCACGACAACAGCGGGCAGTCGCAGGGCCGCCTGCTCGCCAAACAGCACATCCACCGGCCGCGAAAGCCGCACCCACAGCTGCTCATCTCCCGACGCCGGCTCAAGCAGCGTGACATCGATCTGCTGGGGCGCTGCGGCATCGCCTTCCTGGCGGCGGACGATCTCCCAGCCACGCACCTTCGGACCTTGCACCGCCTCCACCAGCCAGCCATCCGGCACCTCAAGCGTGAACACGTCTCGCTGCCCCTGCCGCACATCGAGATCCACCTGCCAGGTGGCGTGCACCCCATCTTCACGGACGTCGATCACCGCCAGCGAGCGAGCGGTCAGCGCCTCATCGACACGAGCCGCCGACACCTCTGATCGCCACTCGACAGCAATCGACGCATCGGCCGCAAGCGCCGTCTGCAGCTGCTCGTCAGCCTGCTGCGTCTGTTGCGTGATCAGGCCGTCTGCTCCCACGATCCGCAGTTCGGTCTGGGCGTTGGGCACGGTCAGCGCCAGCTGCGTGGCCGGGGCGGCAGGCAGCTGGCCCCGCACCGATCGCCACCCACCCCGCTGCTGCAGCGGCATGCGGATCACGAGATCAAGCGTGTGCCGGCCGATGCCTTCGACGGCGAGCACCACCAGCGGATCGACCGCCGGCGGCATCGCTGCCTGCTGTTGGGGCTCCTGCTCTCCGGCCGCCGGTGTTGCCGGCTCCACCAGCCGCAACACCGCCGCCTGGCCGTCGAGCGAGGCCCGCTCCAGCACACCACCGGTCAGTCGCAAAGGCAGATCCACGGGCCCTTTCGCGAAGACCTCCAGTTCCAGCCTGCCGCGGACCACGAGCTCCCCGCGGTCGTCGAGCCGAGAGGTGTAGGCCCCGCCTGCAAGCGCGAACGACGCGGGTGGCACGACCGCCGGCGACGCGTCGTCGCCCTCAGCGATCGCCTTGAGCCGGGTGTAGTGCTCGTAGGGAATCAGCACCTTGCCGGCGGCTGCGAGGCGAGCCGCGCTCGGCAGACCACCGGCCTGCCCGGCGTCATCGCCGGCGCCGTCCGGATCGTAGGGGATGATCACCGCATCATCGGGCACCGCCAGCGGGTGCCGAGGGTCGAGCGTCTCCAGGATGTCTGCGATCGTCAGAGCCGGTGCCGGCTCCGCAGGCTCCTCGCCGACGACAGCGATCGCGGCAGCAACCAGCAGCAGCCCCACCACCACGCCCACCGCCCGCGGCGCTGCCCGCCGCGGCAGACGATGGGCCACCCATCGCACGGCGTCGATGACCGCATAGCAGGGGAGCAGCACGACCGCGACCAGGAAGCCAGGCTGGAAGAGGTCGTGCAGCTGCAGGCCAGCCGTCAGCTCAATCGCGATCGGAGCGGCCAGCGTGAGCACAACGCTGCACACGACGACCCACCGGCGAGCCCGCCAGCTGCCACCAGCCACCGCCAGCCCGCAGGCCGCCACCAGCACCGCGATGCCAACGGTGGCAAAGAACAGCCGGCTCTCCTGCACCAGCATGGCCGAGAGCCGTGGCTGGCCGCCCAGGCTGGCAAACGACACCCGGCGGCCCTGGTCGGCAAGCTCGATCGGCAGGCTCCGCACCCCCGCAAGCGCCCAGGCAAACGTCTCTGGCGAACCCTCGGGGATGGGTGTTGCAGGCACGAAATCAGCGTCTGGCGGCGGGGCTGGCTCGCTCAGCGGAGCCTCGACAGGCGGCTGATCCTTCGACTTCTCCTCGGCCATAACCTCATCGACCGCCATCTCGGCCTTGTCGACAGCCGCCGGCAGCTCCGGGGCTGCGAGCAGGGCCAGGGCGTTTTCAGTTTCCAGGCTGCGTGCTGGCGCATCGGTGGCGACGACCGAACGGCGGCCCGCGAGCAGGAGCGGGCTCTGGGCCTGCGGCAGGAGCGGCTTGAGCAACGGCGAGTGCCATCCGACACCCTCGATGCCACCACCGAGCTGCGCGAGCAGCTTCGCAGGTGTGACCAACGACCAGGGCCGCGCCGCCTCTGCGGCTGCAAACACGCTGCCCTCGCTGCGGACCACACGGTAGCCGTCGGGGAGCACCACCTGCCACTCGACATCTGCCAGCGGCACATCAAATCGCGTCAGGCCATCTTCGCTTCGCACAGCAAGCTGCGGCGCTTCCTCCGAAACCTCCCCCATCCAATCCAGGCGAGCCGACGGCCGCTGGTAGACGATCGAGACGTCCCGCAGCACATCCCCTCCCGGCTGCCCAGGCAGGCTGACAAGCAGGTCGTCGCCATCCCGCTGGGGCAGGGAGGGCAGGCCATTGATCGTCACCGACCAGAGCGTCGCTGCTGACGGGAGCGTCACCTGTAGGAAGGAGGCGTTGGTCCGCAGCAGAAAACGCGCCGCGGTCTGGCTCGTGCCACCGGCCCCCTGGAGCGTGACCAGGGCCGCCCGCTGGGTGATCGCCGTCGGCAGCCCGTAGCCGGGCCGCCGCTGGAGGGTTGCCGTGACGGATGCCGTGCCCGCAAAGCCATACACCCCGAGCAGCCGTCGCCCCACCTCCGCCTCCGCGTCGACAAGCTCACCGACATCAATCGGCCGCCCCGCAGTGGCCAGCGTCACGCTCAGCTCCGGGTTGCCTTCCACGGCCACCGCCGCCGTCTGGTAGCCGACCGCCTCTGCCGCAGCGCAGGGCAGCACGAGCTCGGCCGTGCCTTCGACCGTGAGTGGCTCTTCAAAGTCGATCGCCAAGCCTGCCTGACCTCGGGTGCGGTCAGCCAGCCGTGCCGTCCAGATCCGCCTTCCCTCCGCCTCGCGGCTGGAAAAGTCGGTGACCTGCACCTTCCCCAGCCCCCGCAGGGAGATCGTCTTGGGGGTCGTGTCGGGGAGTGAAAAGCTGAGGCTGGTGGCCGAGGCCCGCTCGATGTCGTAGAGCAGTTCGGCGTGGGTGGCGACCGCTTCGTTGCCAATCCGGAAGAAACTCAACGACCGGGCGGTGAGTTCGGGTGTCTTCCGACTGGCGAGAAACCTCGCGGCCAGCAGCGGGCCCTCCAGCCGATAGGCAAACGTGCCCTCGTCGGCAGACAGCCCGAGCGCTTCGAGCTCGCGGCGGGCCAACGGAATCAGCCCCTCGATCCGCTCTGGCCGCACGGCGAGGTCGTCGGTGGCGGTGATCGCAATGGCCCCCTCGCCACCATCGGCTCCGGCAACACCGACAGCCGGGAACCGCACGGGCAGCTCCGTCCAGGCGTCGAGCCAGCCGTCAGGCACGTGCGTCGCCTCCAGGGTGAGCCGCACCGCGCCGCCGGCAGCCACCGGCTGTGGCAGCCCGACATGAATCCCGCCCGTGTCGTCTTCCGCACCGATCAGCGGTGCAAACGCAAGGGATTGATCCTGGGCATCCGTCACCGCCGTCACCTCCCAGCCAGCCGGCAGCTGCAGCTCGACCGCAAACAGCGGGTCGACCCGCGGCGAAAGGGAGATGGTCGACCGCAGCCGCAACTCGGCATCCTGCAGGGTCAGGAGCGTGGCGGTGGTGGCGTCGACGCCGGAGGCAGGACGAGTGAACTCGCTGCGGGCCGTCGCTGTGCTGTCGGCCGCCAGCCACGCGGCCACCGCCCGCGGCACTGAGCCACCCGGCTCCGGCTGCGCGACGCTCTTCGGGAGGATCTGCTCAAACACCGCCGTATCGATCGAGATCAGCTTCTCCGCCTCAAACGACTCGGCCTTCAGCCGCTCGTCGAGCAGGAGGCCAAGCACCGCGGTATGGCTGGTGACGCCGAGCGGCTCAATCCTCGGCATCGTCCAGCTGCCGAGCATGGGCCGCGCCGCCGACGCTGTCACTGCGAAGCTGATCGTGTCGGTGGTCGGCTCATGCAGCTGCACGTCGAGCATGCTGGGCCCGCCATCGGCCGCTTCGAGCACCCCCCAGCGGGCCACCTCGGGAGCGGAAACCTCCGTCACCTCAAGCCCAGCAGGCAGCCGAAAGCGAAAGAGGTCCACCGCTCCACGGAGCACCCGCATCGTCAGCACCGCATGCAGCCGCTCGGCCGACAGTGTGACCTCATCGACCACCACACTGCTCGCTTCCACCACCTGCTGGCTGGCCGTGGTGCGGTTATTCAGAGACATCGCCAGGGTCTGCTCGCCACGCACCACCGGCAGTTCAAAACGCGTCTCCTCCGCTGCCGGGTCGTAGGCTCGCGAGAGCACCGGAGTCCGCATCTCCACGTTGCCCGGCACCGTCAGCCGCAGCTGGGTGGCCGCCGGCGTCGGCACGCGAAACGACACCTGCTGCTGGGCTGCCGAGGCCTCGATCCTCGTGGTCGCCTCCAGCCTCAGCGAATGCCTGCCTTCGCCTTCCACAAAGAGCAGCAGCTGCCCGTCGTCGCTGCGGGCGAGCATGGCGGCGGCGTCATCAAGCGAAGCCGCCAAGAGCCCCACCCGCTCCAGCTCGAGCGAGACCGCGTGCAGGCCGGGCTCCAGCAGCTCAAGCTCGAGCGTCCCGCGGACGAACGCCCGCTCACCGGCCATCTCGACGCTGTAGTCGGCGGAGAGCAGCACGGCTTTCCTCGGCGGAGCCGTGCGAGGCTCCTCGGGCTTCGCCTTGGCCAGCAGATCTCGGTATTCCTCGCGGCTGACAAACACCCGCTCGGCCTGGCCGGCGAGCAGCAGATCGAGATCGGCAAAGGGCACGAAGATCTCGCGGACGGGCGTGGGCTCGTCTGCGGAGGCGAGCCCCGAAAGCGCCGCAGCCCCGCAGCAGAGAAGCGGCAACAGCAGCAGGTGCAGGCTACGCATGGTCGTCGGCTCCTTTCCCAGCGGTGGCCCCACCGTTGCCAGCAGCCGCTGCTGCGGCCGGCGGAGACGCCTGAGGCTGAGGGCGGCGACGGGTGGCCGACCCGGCAAGCCACAGCAGGCCCACTCCCGCCAGGCCAACCGCAAAGAACTGGTCGACAACCTGCATCGCCAGCATCGGCATCAGGATGCCGGTGGCCACGAGCCCCATTGCCAGCAGCACGAGCACCGCCAGCTTGGTGGACAACCGCGACCGCACAAACAGCAGGCCAATCAGCGTCAGGCCACCGAGCACGCCGCCGGTCACCAGCCGGTGATCGACCGCCACGATCGCCAGTGCCCCTTCAGGCGGAGCGCTGGGCCGCAGGGCAGTGAAGCGATACGACCGGCCATCGGTCGCAAACGACCGCAGCCGCCCCTGATCGACCGGCAGGCCTTCGCTCACCCAGTTCAGCAGATCGCTGTCGTCGCCCTGCCGCCACGGAAGGCCGTTGAGCGCTGCGAAGAAGTCGTTCTGCTCGTTCGTCCAGGGGCCGCGTGTGTCCAGCACGGCACGTTCTTCCGGCAGCGCAACCACCAGCGACACCTTCTGCACGGCCGGCTCGGTGGCCACGCCCTGCTGCTCGGGAAACACCGGCAGCTCAAGCTCCGCGCACGTGCCAGGCAGGGTGTATCGCATCTCCACAAGGCTGGGCTGATCTGGGCCCTGCGAGACCAGCGGGATAAAGAGCTGCTCCCCTTCGCCACGCTCCAGCGGCTGCGGCTGGCCATTGATGGTCAGCATGTCCATGTCGAACTGGCTGCCAGCCGGGAGGATCACCGCAAGCCGCTGCAGCACGCTGCGAACGCGGTAGATCGCCTGCACGGTGATCTCGTCGCTGCGGGTGACCACCATCCGCACCACCGCCCGCTCGATGCTCGCCCGCTTGACCTCCTCAAGCTCATACCGCGTGGCGGTCACGGTGAGATTCCAGGCGTCGGTAAACTCAAAGGCTCGGGCCGCATCAGCCCCGGCCGCCCCTGGCATCAGATCGTGCTGAGGGTCGATGGGCCGCAAGCCGCTCAAGCCTGAGGCCGGACGGATGTCGAGGGTTTCGGCCTTGCTGATGAGTATCTGCCCCCAGGCCCGATCAACCCCGCGGGGGGTGAGCACCGGTAGGGGATACTCGCCGCTCTCCCCAACGGCCAGCTCCGGCACGACCTCCTCCCAGGTCAGCGGAATCACCAGCTGGCCGAGCAGCTCGCCTTCGCCGCGAAACTCCATGGCCACATCCCCCTCCGCCACGTCTTCCGGCTGAGGGTCGAGCAGGCTCTTGGTGAAGCCTGCGTTGACGGGGAGCCTGGCGATCGCCGCCACGGCTGCAGGAACATCGATCCGCAGGGAGCTGACTGGGCTGTAGGCCACCTCAAAGGTGAACGTGGCTTTCGAACTGACCACGCCCGGCTCCACAGCAACCGCCAGCAGCTGGCGGGCCGTCACCTGCGGCCGTCGTCGCTCCGCCGAGAGCGTCAGGCGGGCAGCCTCCTGGGCATACGCAAACGCCATCACCTCTCGCAGCCCCGGCGCCCGACCGTCACGAACGCTCGGCAGCTCGCGGCGGGCATCGGCCACCGCCACCTCCTGCAGCCTGGATCGGCCTGTTGCCGTCAGCTGCAGGCTCTCCGGCCCCAAGACCACGAGCCTGCCGCTCGACCGCCGCACCGGCGTGGCGATCGTCGGCAGCGGGATCTCGAGCGTGCTCGCTTCGCCAGTCGCCGTCAGCAGGTTGGGGTCGTCGAGCGGCCGAATCAGCGTGACCAGCAGGCCAACCCGGCCAATCGCCTTGCCGGCGAGGTTGACCGAAAGCCGTCTGCTGCCATCGTCAGCCAGATGAAAGGTGTCGACGCTCGCCGGCTGACTCTCGCCGAGCTGGCGGCCCTGCACCCGGCGAACCTCGTAGCCCTCAGGCACTGCGAGCTCCAGCTGAAACACGCCAGCGTCTTCGATGCCGAAGACCGTCGCCACGTCGAGCACGAGCTGATTCGGCTCGACGTAGGCCTCGATCAGCTGCTGGGCCTCGATCCGCGGCTGCACCGCCTCCACGGTGAGCACGAGCGAAAAGGGCATCGCGGCTGCCCGGTAGGCAAAGTCCCACGGTGTCGAGCGGAGCGGTTCGGGCAGCTCGGTCGCGTCGAGCTGCAGCAGCCCATCGGTCACCGCCGCCTCACCACGAAGCTCGTCGGCGAGCCGCACCGCCACGACTCCCTGCTGTCGGCTCACCCCAACCGCCTGCACACTCGGGATCGCCAGCGACCTGAGGCTCTCTCCGTCAAGCAGCTGTTCGAGCTCAATCGAGAGCTGCTGCTGGCCCCGCACCGGCTCAAACAGCTCCGCCGTGATCCGCTGCTGCCCGTCGACGTCCGCCACATCCCACTGCCGCACATTCGGGTCGAGCACTCGCGTGATCTTCTGGCTCGCGGGCACGTCCACCACCAGCTGCGGCAGCTCGGCGCGGCTCACGCTGTAGGTCAGCTCGGCACGCGTCCGCAGGAGCCCCTCGTCGACGGTCACCTCCTGCCGCGACTGCACGCTGGCCACTGCCGCCATGCCCGAGGCACCCTCCGCCTTGGGTGTCCAGTCGATGCGGACGCTGGCAGCCGGGCCCACAAAGGCGAGCACCACCGTCTCGCCTTCCGAGGGCGGATTCGCATCGCCGCTGTCGGCAGGCACCTCAGCTGCAGCGAGCATCGGCTGCACATTGACGGTCACCCCCGACTGGGGCACCCGAATCCGCCAGCGGTTGACCGCCGCCCGCGGCGACTGAAACGACACCGAGTTCTGGCCCGGCGATTTGGTGAAGGCCTTGGAGTAGTCGAGGGTGAGCGTCAGGCTCCGCGGCGTCTCCTGATCATGCTCAACCAGCAGCGCGGAGCTGCCGTCGTCGGCAACCACCACGCGGGCTGGCTCACCATCGATCGTGGCCACACGCACCGCCGCGTCGGCCAGCCGCAGGGGGATTTCATGCCAGCCCTTGCCGAGCAGCTCGATTGCCACCCGAGCCCGCACGCGGACGACGTCGGCCTCGACCGTCGCCTCGCTCTCAATGTCGGTGATCACCGCGCCAACCGGCGGCGGCTCGTCGGGAGCCGGCTCATCGGCCAGCCTCGCCTTCCGCCAGAGCTCCTGAAACTTCTCGTACGGGATGAAGACCCCGCGGCCATCCTCCTCAAACACGCCCCGCAGTTTGCGGTAGGGGATGTAGATCGTCTGCTCGCGGAGCGGCTGTTCGGCGGTCTCGTCCGCAACGGCGACCGGCTGCGGCGTCCCGCCATCCACCGCCGGCTGATCCTGCCCGAGGCCCACCGCTCCCCAGGCCAGCGAGAGCGCCACACCCGCCACAACGACCACACCACGACAGCAGCGTTTCATCAGCTTTCCCCCACCGCAGACAAGGCTTCCCACGCACAGATCCCTCGGCTGTAGCCTAGTTTCGAGGCGTCTTCGGTGCGACGTTCGGCCTGAAAACCGTCGCGAGCCCAAGCGGCGGCCCCCCTCAGTCGCTCAGGCAGCTGAAAAAGTTCCCCGCCGCCTTCCGGCAGGCAGACCAGCGAGCGACAGACGCCCGCAGCTTGCGAGCAGCCCCCGGGCCGCGGAGCCTTCGGTCAGATCCGCAGGAAGAGCTTGCGGCGGGCCATCCAGAAGAGGATCAGCCAGTAGATGGCGAGCACAGCTCCGCCGGAGACGAGAGGCTCGTAGGCGTCGCCGGCCATGTGGAAGAGCTCTTCTCCCAGGAAGGTCTGGAAGTTGCTCCGCAGGAAGCCCTCGATCAGGTGGGCGATCATGTAGGCGGCAATCGAGTTCATGCCGATCACCCGCAGGGGAAACGACCAGGCGGCAAAGCCGGTCATGTCGTTGAGCAGGTAAAAGCCGGCCAGCAGCAGGAAGCACCAGCCGCCGCTGACGAGCACCCACGATGGCGTCCAGATCCGCTTGACGCTCGGGCAGATGCCGAAGTGGTCGAGGGCGAGGCCCGCCCCCAGGCAGACGCCCCCGGCCACGATCATCATGCCGAGTTTCGCCCACGACGTGCGATTGGAGAGGAGCCAGCCGCCGGCAATCAGCCCGAGCAGCGACGTGCCGAGCGTGGGGATGAAGCTCAGCGTTGCATAGCCGCCGCTGTTGAAGAGAAAGGGCTCGGCCCGCGGGAAGAGGTTGAGAAACCAGGTGTCAAACTTCCAGGCGAGGTTGGCGTTTTTATTCCAGTGGGCGGCGAGGCCCTCGCCGTGCTCCGTCCAGCCGTCGTCCACGCCCACAGCGGCATAGTCAAAGTCGGCCGGTGGGGCCGGGAAGAGGGCAAACGCTCCCCAGGTGCCTACGAGGATCACCAGCAGGCTGATCCACCACACGCGTTTGGGAGCAAGCGAGATGAGAAAGAGCGGAAAGTAGCCGAGGCCGATCTGCGTGAGCGTGTCTTCAAAGGTGAAGTTCGGTTGCTCACGGCCGAGCGACCGCAGCCAGATGCCGAGCACCGTCAAGAGCACGGCCCTCCAGGCGGCATGCACCACCGTCCAGCCGAGGGCGTCGCCCCGCGAGCGGCGATGGTTGAGCGAAAGAAACACGCTCACTCCAACGAGAAAACTAAACGACGGCTGAATCAGGTCGTGCAGCGAGCAGCCGCGCCACGGCACATGGCTCTGGTGATGGGCGAGAAACCGCATCACCGAGCAGTCGCCGATCGCCTCGCTCACGCGGCTGAAGTGCAGCACCTCCGCCATCATCAGGAGCATCACAAAGCCGCGATACGCATCGACCGACGCCAGCCGCTTCCACGGGGCAGGCTTGTCGGCCGCGACCGACGCATCAGGCGGCGGGGCGTTGGCTGCGGGCGGCTCTGCCGGCGGAGGCGGGGAGGCTGGTACCGCCCCCGCAGCCGGTTCGCTGGCAGCATCTTCCAAGAGCCGCTCATACGCAAACGCGTTGCCGCTGTTCTCGGTGTCCATCAAGGTCCTCCGCGTGGATCCTTCATGAATGCCGCTTGCACCACAGCAAGCCGATCGCGTCGAGATGCTATCACAGCCAGCAAGCGGCCGCGCGACAGCCTCGCCTGAACGCCGGTCTGCCTCAGGCCAGGATCTCGCTGACCACCCGTCGCTCTTCGACGCCGCTGAGCCGTAGGTCGAGGCCTTGAAAGGGGACGGTCAGCCGCTTGTGGTCGATGCCCATGCAGTGCAGCACGGTCGCATGCAGGTCGTTCACATGCACCGGCTGATCGACGATGTTGTAGCCGTAGTCGTCGGTTGTGCCGTAGGTCCTGCCCCCCTGGATGCCGCCGCCCGCCATGAAGATGGAGAAGCAACGGGGGTGGTGATCGCGGCCGTAGGTTTCGTTGGTCAGCGTGCCCTGGCAGTAGACGGTGCGTCCAAACTCCCCGCCCCAGATGATCAGCGTGTCGTCGAGCAGCCCCCGCTGCTTGAGATCAGCAATCAGGCCTGCCGTCGGCTGGTCCACATCCTTGGCCTGCTTCGACATGTGGTCGGGCAGGTTGTCGTGCTGATCCCAGCCCATGTGGTAGAGCTGGATAAACCGCACGTCTCGCTCAGCCAGGCGGCGGGCGAGCAGGCAGTTGCGGGCGTAGGTGCCGGGCTTGTGGACGTCGGGGCCGTACATGTCGAGCACATGCTCCGGCTCGTCGGCCAGATCAACGAGTTCTGGCACCGCCGACTGCATGCGGAAGGCGAGCTCATACTGCTCGATGCGGGTGGCGATCTCCGGATCGTGGAGCCGCTCGAGGGCGTGCTGATTGAGCCCCCGCAGGTCGTCGAGCATCTGGCGGCGAATCTGCGGCGGGCAGCCCGCGGGATTGGCGAGATAGAGGATCGGCTCGGCAGCCGCCCGCAGTTTCACGCCCTGGTAGCGGGAGGGCAGGGGGCCGCTGCCCCAGAGACGGTCGTAGAGAGGCTGGCCCGCAGCCCGGCCCGTGCCCCGCGACACCATCACCAGAAACGACGGCAGGTTGTCGTTGAGGCTGCCGAGGCCGTAGGCGATCCAGGCCCCCATGCTCGGCCGGCCCGCCAGCTGGCTGCCGGTCTGAAAGAAGGTAACTGCGGGATCGTGGTTGATCGCCTCGGTGTGCATCGAGCGGACCACGCAGAGCTCGTCGGCCTGCGCGGCGATGTGCGGAAACAGTTCACTGATCCAGGTGCCGCCGCTGCCGTGCTGCGTGAAGGCAAACTTCGAGCGGGCCACCGGAAAACTCGACTGCCCCGAGGTCATGCCGGTCAGCCGCTGCCCCATCCGCACGCTGTCGGGCAGTTCGGTCTCATGCAGCTCGGCAAGCTTTGGCTTGTGGTCGAAGCTCTCAAACTGCGAGGGCGCCCCCGACTGAAAGAGATAGATCACCCGCTTGGCCCGCGGGGCGAAGTGCGGCAGCCCGGCAAGGCCGCTGCTGGCGGTGGCGGCATGCGTCGAGCGGCCCGCCAGCGACGCCATCGCAAGGCTCCCGAGGCTCAGCCCCGAGCGGCCGAGAAACGTGCGGCGGTTGGCCGGAAAAGCAGCCGCCGTGCGATCGTGGGTCATCAAGAGGTCTCCGTTGCTCATCGGCTCACCGTCTCATCGAGGTTGAGGAGCACGGTGGCGACGGCGGTGAGCGCCGCGAGCTCTGGCGTGCGTTGATCTTCGGGAATCGGTGAGCCGCCGTGTGCGAGCAGGGCGATCGCGTCATCAGGATGCTCACCGTAGTAGGCCGCATAGTGCTGATAACTCCGCGCAAGCGCCGCCTGCTCAGCCTCCGCCGGCTGGCGACTCGTTGCCAGCTCGAAGCCCAGGCGGAGCTGCTCACGGAGATCACTCCCCGCCTCGTCCTGCATCCGCTCCGCCAGGTGCGCGGCAGCCTCGGCATAGGTCGTGTCGTTGAGCAGAGCAAGCGACTGCAGAGGCGTGTTGGTCGTGCCGCGTTTGGCCTGGCAGATCTCCCAGCTTGGCGCGTCGAACGTGGCGAGCGTCGGATGCGAGACCGTCCGCTTGCGAAACGTGTAGAGGCTGCGGCGGTAGAGGTCGTCGCCTTCGGAGAGCACATACGGCCCGCCGCTTGCGCCTCCGGCAAGCTCATCCCAGAGGCCGTCCGGCTGGTAGGGCTTCACCGAAGGCCCGCCGATGCGGCCGGCGAGCAGGCCCGACACCGCCAGGGCGTTGTCACGAATCATCTCCGCGGAGAGCCTGCGGCGGGGCCCGCGAGCGAGCAGCCGGTTGCTGGGATCGCGGTCGCGGAGAGCTGGCACCACCGCTCCGGTCTGCCGGTACGTCGCCGAGAGGGCGATCTCCCGCTGCAGCGCCTTCACATCCCAGCCGCTCTCCACAAACCGCACCGCCAGCCAGTCGAGCAGATCGGGATGGCTCGGCGGGTCGCCCTGCACGCCGAAGTTGTCGGCGGTGGCCACGAGCCCTTGGCCAAACATCTGCTGCCAGATGCGGTTGACCATCACTCGCGCAGTGAGGGGGTTGGCCGAATCGACCAGCCAGCGGGCAAGCCCCAGCCGGTTCTTCGGCACCGCCTCGCCAAGCTCTCCCAGCGACACAGGGATCTGCGGCGAGAGCGTCTCCGACTCCTCCGGCTGGTCATACTGTCCGCGGTGCAGCAGGTAGGTAGGCCGCACCTCGCCGCGGTCTTTCATGATCATCGTGGTCTGGATCGCCGCGTTGAGCTCGTTCCGCTGTGTGGTGAGGGCCTCGGCCTCCGCCTTGAGCTCTGCGAGCTGGGCCTGCGGGGCGTCGTCGGCCTCAAGCACGGCCTCCGACGCCTCTGCGTTTTCGTCTCTTGCCTCTGCCTCAGCCGCCTTCGCCTCGGAGGCCGACGTCGCCGCTGCGAGCCGGGCCGACACCTCAGCGAGCGAGCGATCCAGCACCGCGAGCTGCTCGGTCTGCTCGGGGGTGGGCAGCGAAATCATCGGCGGCACGTTGCCCCGCCGCTCGTTGTAGACCCCCTGCTCATCAACATTGTTGAAGAAGGCAAAAAACTGATAGAAGTCGCGGCGGCTGACGGGATCGTATTTGTGGTCGTGGCAGCGGGCGCAGCCCATCGTCAGGCCGAGAAATGCTGTCGAGGTGGTTTCCACACGGTCGACCACGTTCTCCACCCGCCACTCTTCATCGATCGAGCCGCCCTCGGTGACCATGCGGTGGTTGCGGTTGAAGCCGGTGGCAATCAGCTGCTCCTGCGTGGGCTCGGGCAGCAGATCACCGGCAAGCTGCTCAAGGAGAAACTGATCCGCCGGCATGTTGGCGTTAAACGCGCTGATCACCCAGTCCCGCCAGGGCCACATGCTGCGGTTGAAGTCGTTCTGATAGCCGTTGGTGTCGGCGAAGCGGGCGATGTCGAGCCAGTCGGCCGCCATCCGCTCGCCGTAGTGGGGCGAGGCCAGCAAGCGATCGACCTGTTTCTCAAATGCATCGCTCGACACGTCGGCCGCAAACGCCGCGAGTTCGGCAGGCGTCGGCGGCAGCCCCGTCAGATCAAACGACACCCGCCGCAGCCACTCGCCGCGGCTGGCCGGCTCGCTCGGCTCAAGGCCCTCGGTGTTCAAGCGGGCCCACACGAAGTGATCGATCGCGGAACGCGGCCAGGCCGTGCCTTCGCTGTCTGGCACAACTGGCATCGCTGGTGGCACAAACGCCCAGTGGCGTGCCCAGGGAGCCCCCTGATCGATCCAGCGACGCAGCAGTGCGACCTGTTCGGCCGTCAGCTGCCGCTCCATCTCTGGTGGTGGCATGCGGAGGTCGTCATCCGTGCTCTCGATCCGCTTGATCAGTTCACTCGCTGCCGCGTCGCCGCGAACAATCGCGTGCTCGGTCGCGGCCTCTTCCGTGTCGAGCCGCAGGTCCGCCGCCCGCTGCTCGGCATCAGGCCCGTGGCAGGCAAAGCAGTTGCTCGCCAGGATCGGCAGGATGTCGCGGGCAAAGTCGACCGGCTGCTCGCGAGATGCGTCAGCAGCCCAGCTGCCGGAGAACCCGGCGGACCACACGCACACCATGGCGAACAAGGCACCCACACGGCTGCGATGGCGGCAGTTCATAGTGGTGATCGACTCCCTGACAGCTCGTCTCGTTGCGATCGCATCCCCGTTGCTCCTGAGTCTACCCGGTTCCGCTTGCCCCGAGTTCCTTCAGGTCCTCATTGTTCTCGTCGGGGCGGCGAATCCAGGCGAAGCCGTACGGATTGAGCGCATGCAGCAACACGCAGCGGACGGGAGGAGACGCTGAGGAGGCTCACTGCTCGAGCACCATCGTCTGCACGGCCGACCCAAAGAACCCTTCGACACCATGCAAGCCCGACGAGATGACCAGCACGTTGTCGGCATCCTCGGTTGCCGAAGAGACGCCATCGATCGTCAGCTCTTCTCCGCCGGGCCCGACCGCTTCAATGGGATACGCCTCCAGCCTCCAGCCAATCCGCTGCGCAGCTCTCGCGAAAACGTGCGCGGGCGGCTGCATACTCGGTGGTGAATACCGTAGAAAGAGGCATGTGATGCTCTTCTGGCAGCCTCGTCGGCTGCGGCGTCGTGCTCCGCCGGCGGATGGGCGTGAGGCCAGCTTGATCGGGTGCGTTCGGTCAG